>JAFOLN010000066.1 GCA_017419325.1 Clostridia bacterium | reverse complement strand
ATAAATGGCGCGCTTAAAATCCGCATTAAGTAACGCCTCGCGGAAAGGGGCGCGAGCAGCGTCCCCGAGAGCGAGGGAGCGGAGAGTTTGAGAGGCGGCAGTCTCTCAAAACTTTTGCTACGCCCGGGGTCCCCGGAAAATACGCGCAGCGGATTTTTCGGGGTGGTCTGAGGTTACAAAAGTAGGCCCCGCCGGCAGGCGATAAAAGTCTTTAGAACTGGGATTCTAACAATAAATGTTGTTTAAGCAGAACTTCCTGCTTATGTAATCTGCAATAAGCGGTTTTTGGGTCTTGGCAGAATGTCAAGTCTTTATTCGTGAGACTCACCGCGGCTTCAAGTCCGGGACTGCGCCGCGCGCGGGCGGCGTCCCGCCAAAAAAACGTCGGGCGGCCGGGTTGCCGTCCGCCCCTTTATGTACTACTGTACGCTTGACAGCTCCGATACGGATTCGTCCTCGTAAATCCTCTTTATCGCCTCCGCGAAAACGTGAGCCGACGAGAGGAACTTTATCTTCTCGGGCGCGTTCTCGGGCGCCTTTATCGTATCAAGGAGAATAAGCTCCGATATATGGCTCTTTTCAAGACGCTCCAGCGCCGGGCCGGACAGCACGCCGTGGGACGCGCAGGCGTATACCTTCGTGGCTCCGCCCACCTCGACCAGCGCTTCCGCGCCCTTGCAGAGGGTGCCCGCCGTGTCTATCATATCGTCGATGAGAAGCACTTCCTTGCCCCGCACGTCGCCTATAATGCTCATTACCTCCACCTGGTTCGCCTCGGGACGGCGCTTGTCGATGATGGCAAGGGGCGCGTCAACGAACTTGGAGAACTTTCTTACTCTCGTAACGGAGCCGTGGTCGGGCGATACGAGCACAAGATTCTCGGGCTTCTTTCCGAACTTCTTCGCAAAGTAGGGCGCAAGCACCGATACGCCCAGCAGATTGTCAACGGGGATGTTGAAGAATCCCTGTATCTGAGCGGCGTGAAGGTCCATGGTCAGCACGCTGTTCGCGCCTGCCACCGTGATTATATCGGCCATCAGCTTTGCGGAGATGGGGTCGCGCTCCTTCGCCTTTCTGTCCTGACGCGCATAACCGAAATACGGTATTACCGCCGTAATGCGGCCCGCGGAGGCGCGCTTCAAGGCGTCAAGCATGATAAGAAGCTCCATAACATTGTCGTTAGTCGGCTGCGAAAGCGACTGGATAACGAAGATATCGCGTCCGCGAACGGATTCGCCCAGACTTACCGATACCTCGCCGTCGGAGAATTTTTTGACCTCCGCCGCGCCCAAAGGCAACCCAAGATCGTCCGCTATGCCCTTTGCAAGCCCTATGTTCGAGTTACCCGCAAAAAGCATGATGTTTTTCCCTTTGCTGACCATTTTTCTCTCATCCTCCATAAAAAATCTATATAAATTTATTACTTCTCAAGTTTGCTTCTGTCGCGCCAGCCCGGCTTTACGCTCTGACGGGCGCGGGCTATGGCAAGCGCGCGCCGCGGCACCGTGTCGGTTATGGTGGAGCCCGCCGCAATGTACGCGCCCTCCTCCACGGTCACGGGCGCAACGAGATTTACGTTGCAGCCTATGAACGCCTTGTCCTTTATTACCGTTCTGTGCTTGTTCTTTCCGTCGTAATTTACGGTGATGCATCCGCAGGCGAAGTTTACTCCGCTTCCCAGCTCCGCGTCGCCTATGTAGCTTAAATGCGGGGCCTTCGTGCCGCGTCCGAACTTCGTCTTCTTTATCTCAACGTACGCGCCCACCTTGCAGTCGTCGGCGATGTCGCAGCCGGGACGTATGTGGGAGAAGGGGCCAACCTTTACGTTGTTTCCTATAACGGAATCGTAAGCCTGCGAGGCGTTGAACGTAACCCCCTCGCCGAGCGTCACGTTTTCAAGCACCGCGTTCGGCCCTATAACGCAGCCGCGGCCTATCTTCGTTTTTCCCTTTATAACGGTGGACGGCATTATGACCGTATCGGGCGCGATCTCGGCGTCCGGGCTTATTACCGTGGACGATTTATCCATGATTGTCACGCCGCTTTTCATAAGCGCCGTATATATGCGCTCCTTCGCCATAAGGCTTACGTCGTAGAGCTGGGCGCGGTCGTTTATGCCCGTCATCTCGGTTATGTCGTCAACCTCGTATGTTTCAACTACGCCGCCCCGATCCCTTATGATGGACACGGCGTCCGTAAGGTAGTATTCATTCTGGGCGTTGTCGGTCTTTAAGCCGTCCAGCGCCCGAAGGAGCGCGTCCGCCTTAAAGAAATACGTGCCCGTGTTTATCTCGTCTATCTTTTTTTGCTCCTCGGTCGCGTCGCGCTGTTCAACGATTTTTTCAACGCGTCCCGCGGAATCTCTCGCGATGCGTCCGTAGCCGAAGGGGTTCTTCATGCGCGCGGTTATTATCGTTGCGTCCGCGCCCGCGCTTTTATGCCTTTCATGGGCGCTCTTCAGCGTGTCGGACGTTATCAGCGGCACGTCGCCGCTCAGTATCGCAACGGATTCATTCAGATGCTTTTTAAGGAAATCCCGCGCCATCATAACGGCGTGGCCCGTGCCGAGCTGTTCCTCCTGCACGGCAAATTCGCACTGCCCCGAAAGATGCTCGCGAACCTGCTCCCGCTTATATCCCACAACGGTGCAGAACCCGTCCGCGCCGCTCTCCTTCAGGGCCGTTATCACCCAGTCTATGAGCGGCTTCGACAGAAGCTCAAAGAGCACTTTCGGTTTTTCCGACTTCATGCGGGTGCCCTTTCCCCCGGCAAGGATTATCGCGCTGTATTTTTCCACAATATTTCCTCCCTTGTGCTTTCTTCAGTCAAATGAAAAGTCTACTCTGCCCAAATGTATATCCGTCCGGATAAGTCTTACTTCTATTATATCACCGATTTGATACTTTTTGCCCCTATGTTTGCCTAAAAGACACATTTTTTTATCATCATATATATAATAATCGTCGTTTAGCTCCTGCATGGAGACAAGACCGCGCACGGTATTGTCAAGCTCAACGAAAAATCCCGCGTTCGTGACCGACGCGATGATGCCCCGAAACGTATCGCCCACGAATTTGCTCATGTAGATTGCCTTGTAAAGGTCGTCTATGGCGCGGGTGCAGTCCACGGCGCGTGTCTCCGTAAGGTTCGACTGCGCCGCCGCATCCTTCACGGGGCGCATCCGCCGCTTCCGCGTCTCGTACGCGCTTCGTATGTCCGCCTTAAGCGCCCTGTGTACCGTGAGGTCGGGGTATCTTCGTATGGGCGACGTGAAGTGGCAGTAGTCCGACAGCGCAAGCCCGAAATGACCCTTCGGCTCCATGTCGTACTCCGCCTTCATAAGAGAGCGAAGCATGGACGAAAGCACCACCGGGGCGAAGCTCTTGTCCTTTACGGCTTCGATTACCGTCTTTAAATACGCGCCCGTAAGCCTTCTTCCCTGCGGCACGGGCAGCCCGAAAAGGGAGGCAAGCGCGATGAACGCGTCCGTCTTTTCCGGGGACGGCGCGGCGTGCGTCCTGTAAATCGCGGGAAGCTCACGCTGACGCATATGTCTTGCCACCGTTTCGTTCGCGCAGAGCATGAACTCCTCTATAAGGTTGTCGGCGCTTCCGCGCTCTCTCGGCGCGATCCTTACGGGCTCGCCGTTTTCGTCAAGCTCTATATATGCCTCCGGAAGGTCAAAGTAAAGCGCGCCCCGCTTCATCCTCCGTTCGCCTAAGATAAGTCTCAGCTCGTCCATGAGAAGCAGGTCGGGCATTATATGGGCGTACCGCGCCGTGAGCGTGTCGTCGGCCTCCTTGTCTATTATCCTTGAAACATCGGAATATATAAGGCGTTCGGCGCTTCTTATCACCGATTCGCATATTTCGTATTTTATGACCTCGCCCGCGCCGTCTATCTCCATAACGCACGACATTGTAAGCCTGTCCTCATGGGGCACAAGGGAGCATATGTCGTTCGAGAGCCGCTCGGGCAGCATGGGT
>JAFOLN010000065.1 GCA_017419325.1 Clostridia bacterium | reverse complement strand
CGAAAGCTCTTTGTATCCCGCCGCGCGAAAGATGGCGCCGCACACTCCCCCGCCGGGAAGAAGGCGGCTGTTCGCGGCGTTTACAATGGCGTCGGCATGGACCTTCGTTATGTCGCCGTGTATCGTTTTAAATGCCATATGAATCTCTCCTTTCATATATATTATAGCACATAAGCGCGGCGGGAGCGCGCATTTAATTGTAAACCTAAAATTTTATTTTGATGGTTGACAATCGCAATCCCGTATGGTATACTACGCAGCGTAACATACAAAAAAGGAGATGCTTTAAATGACTTCCACAGCCGAAAAGAAGAGCGTTCTTACCGTAAGAGAGCTCGTATATATCGCGCTGTTTGCTGTGCTCATCGTCGTCTGCTCCTGGATAGCCGTGCCGACGCCCATGGGCATACCCGTAACGCTTCAGACCTTCGCCATATTCCTCGCTCTGGGTCTTTTGGGCGGCAAACGCGGCACCTTAAGCGTTATCGTCTACATCCTGCTCGGAGTGGTGGGGCTTCCCGTGTTCTCCGGCTTTCGCGGCGGCGCGGGCGTAATACTCGGCACAACGGGCGGATACATCATAGGATTTATCTTTTCCGCTCTGCTGTTCTGGCTTATCACCGCGAAGCTCGGGCGAAAAACCTTCATTATAATAATAGCGATGGTTCTCGGACTTATCGTCTGCTACGCCTTCGGAACGGCATGGTTCGTTATCATGTATACGAACACCACCGGCCCCATCGGCATAATCGGCGCGCTTTCAAGCTGCGTATTTCCCTTTATAATCCCTGACGTTATAAAAATCGCGCTGGCCGTACTGCTTACAAACAGGCTGTCGCCGCGCCTTAAAATCTGACCTCGCTTTTTGCGCCCTTTGTTTTCCCCCACGGGATGCAAAGGGCGCAAAGTTTTTAAATAAAACTATATTGATTTTTTTATAACAATGTGTTATCATCATCTTGCTGAGGTGAAGGAAGCTCCGACGTCGAAGCGTTATAATGATCTACTGACGCCGAAGTTATTCTGAGGCGGACAGCGTTGTTAAAGCATACTTAAAGCGCCGCGTGCGCTTTTTTTGCTTACGGGGGACGCTTAAAAGTCATTTCACATCACATAAAACATAAAGGGGAAAATAATATGTACGATCCGAAATCGAAAAAGGCCGAGGAATTCATCGACCACGACGAGGTCATGGCAAGCCTTAAATTTGCCGAGGAAAACAAGCATAACGAAAAGCTCCTGCGGGAGATTCTTGAGCGCGCGAAATTAAGAAAGGGCCTTCCTCACCGCGAGGCTGTCGCGCTTCTCGAGTGCGATATCGACGAGATAAACGAAGAGGTCTTAAAGCTTGCGGGACAGATAAAGCGCGACTTTTACGGCAACCGCATAGTTATGTTCGCGCCGCTCTATCTTTCGAACTACTGCGTGAACGGCTGCCTCTACTGCCCGTATCACTTAAAGAACAAGCATATCGCAAGAAAGAAGCTCACCCAGGAGGAGATAAAGAAGGAAGTCATCGCCCTTATGGACATGGGACACAAGCGCCTTGCCATAGAGTCGGGCGAGGACCCGGTGAACAATCCCATCGAGTATATCCTTGAGAGCATCAAGACCATATACAGCGTAAAGCACAAAAACGGCGAGATACGCCGCGTCAACGTAAACATTGCGGCGACCACCGTTGAGAATTACAGAAAGCTCCGCGACGCGGGCATCGGCACGTATATCCTCTTTCAGGAGACGTACCATAAGGAGAGCTACGAGCGCCTCCACCCCACCGGCCCCAAGCACAACTACGCGTATCACACCGAGGCCATGGACAGAGCCATGGAGGGCGGCATAGACGACGTGGGACTGGGCGTTCTTTTCGGGCTTGAGCTTTACCGCTATGAGTTCACCGCGCTTTTAATGCACGCGGAGCATCTTGAGGCCGCCTTCGGTGTAGGGCCGCACACCATAAGCCTGCCGAGAGTTAAGCGCGCCGACGATATCGACCCCGACGCCTTCGACAACGGCATAAGCGACGATATGTTCGCAAAGATATGCGCGCTCATCCGAATAAGCGTGCCCTATACGGGCATGATAATCTCCACCCGTGAAAGCCAGGCCGTGCGCGAGAGGCTGCTTCGTCTCGGCGTATCGCAGATAAGCGGCGCTTCGAGAACGTCCGTCGGCGGCTACTCCGAGGAGGAGCGCCCCCACGATACGGAGCAGTTCGACGTGTCCGACACCCGCACTCTGGACGAGGTTGTGGGCTGGCTCGTAAAGCTTGGCTACATCCCCTCCTTCTGCACAGCCTGCTACCGAGAGGGACGCACGGGCGACAGGTTCATGAAGCTTTTAAAGAGCAATCAGATACAGAACTGCTGCCATCCCAACGCGCTTATGACCTTAAAGGAATACATGGAGGACTACGCTTCCCCCGAAACAAAGGCCATAGCCGACAAGCTCATAATCGACGAAACAAAGAACGTACCGAACGAGAACGTGCGCCGCATCGTGCTTGACAATCTTAAAAAGATTGAAGCGGGCTCGCGTGATTTCAGATTTTAGGAGGCATATTCATGGGACTTAACGACACCCCCTCCGCCGAGCGCGTCCATATAGGCTTTTTCGGCTGCACCAACGCGGGAAAGTCAAGCGTCGTAAACGCCGTTACGGGGCAGAACCTCGCCATCGTGTCCGACGTTTCCGGCACCACCACCGACCCGGTCTTAAAGGCCATGGAGCTTCTGCCCTTAGGCCCCGTTATGATTATAGACACGGCGGGCATCGACGACACGGGCGACCTTGGACAGCTTCGCATGAAAAAGAGCCGCGATATTTTAAGAAA
This sequence comes from Clostridia bacterium, assembly GCA_017419325.1. GTDB lineage: Bacteria > Bacillota > Clostridia > Oscillospirales > RGIG577 > RGIG577. Next base: position 124 of record JAFOLN010000065.1, on the reverse strand, counting down.
GACCGACATCGCCGTGCTTGTCGCGGACGCGTCGAGAGGCCTTTCCCCCGCCGACCTTTCGCTTATCGAAGACTTTAAGCGTCTGTCTGTGCCGTATATCGTGGCGCTTAACAAATCCGATCTT
>JAFOLN010000005.1 GCA_017419325.1 Clostridia bacterium | reverse complement strand
CAAAAGTAGACCCCGCCGGCAGGCGAAATGGGGCATTAGAACCGTGGTTCTAAGGAGAATAGTTGTTAAAGCAGGAAATGGGGCTTTGCAAAATAGAATAAAGCAGGTATACAATCCCTCAGTCACGCCTCCGGCGTGCCAGCTCCCGCCAGGGGCCCCCGGAAAATACGCGCAGCGGATGTTTTGGGGTGGTTCAGCAAGGGAGCCTTTTTTTGGAAGCCTCGCTTCTTGCCGGAGGCGGGGTGCGTGAGATTCTTCGGCTTCGCTCAGAATGACAGCGGAGGCGGCTTCACGCCTTGCGGGGATGGCAAGGGCGGGGTATAAGGCCTTGCCCCTAAAGGCTTTTTATAAATTCCTCGTATTCCTCCGGGGTGTAAAGCGCGTTTATTACCTCCAAAAGCGCGTTCGCGCTGATTCTCTCGGGAAGCCCAAGGGAGCGGGCAAGCGCGGCGCGGGCCGCGTGGGAGCCTTCGCCTCCCGAGAAGCCGTCGGCGTAGAAGCGGGCCTTCGTTATGCCTGCGCGCGCCGCCTTAGGCGAACCGTCCTCGCTTACCGTCACTCCCGCGCGCATGAGGGCGGCGGTGAGCGCCTCCGGGCTCATACCCTCGACGCCCAGCTTTCCCTCCTTCGAGGGCTCGCGCTTTCTTCTCTCGCGCCCGGCGACATCCGGGATATAGGCGTTTTTTATGCTGCCCTCGCCGATGAGGGACTTAAGCCGCCCGCGGATGAAGAAGCCCGCGCGGTCGGAGTCCGTGAGTATAACGAGCCCCCGCTTTTTTGCGAGGGCGCGAAGCATTTCTATCTTTTCCGGTTCTTTGAATATCTTAAAGCCGTCGGTCGCGATTATCGTTGCGTCCACCAGCGGCTCCAGCGCGATTTTATCGTATTTTCCCTCAACTATGATTATCTCATCCGTTTTTATCATGACCGCGCCCCCGTTAAAAGAAGCGCCTCCGCGAGGAAAAGCTCCATTATTACCTCAGGCGGTACGCGGGAATCCTTCATTTTGAAGTCGGCGTCGCGGCACATGGTCACAAGGCGCTTGAGCGTGCCCTCGTCGACGCGTGAAAGCATCCTGAGCGCATTCGATACGGTGCCGCCGTAGCCTGTTTCCTTTTTCGCAAGCTCCAGATCCACGCGGGCGTTCTTTGCCGCCGCAAGCTTCAGAAGATTTGAGAACACCGACGTAAGATACGCAAGTATCATAAGCGGATGCTCGCGGTTCTGGCGCATGAGCGTGTCTGTTATCGTATAGGCGGCCTGCGGGCGGGAGAAGATTATGGCGTCGCCCAAAGAAAAGACGCGCGCCTCCGTCGTCGTTATGCATACGGCGTCGATGTCGTCCGGGACGATTTCCTTTTTCGGGGCGTAGGCGCAGAGCTTCGCAATCTCATGCTTTAAGACCGACATATCGCGGGACACGTCCGTGATAAGGCGGCGTATGGCGGCGTCAGATACGGTCTTGCCGCCGGCCTCGACGTTCCTTTTTATCCATACCGTAAGATCGCGCTCAGCGGGGCGGGAAAAGTCGCATATAAGGCTTTTTCGGTAAAGCTCGGAGAACATTTCGGCGGGAGATTTCTTCTCCTCGTCCTTAGCCTTCTTCTTTCCCTTTGCGGCGCCCTCCTCCTTTTTCGCCTTCACCTTCACCTTGAAGGGGTCGTACTCCGGGTCGCTGTAATTGAAGAACAGCGTAAGGTAGTCGGGCATATCGGACGTAAGAAAAAGAAGCGTCTCGTAAACGCCCTTTGTGAGCGCGGTGTGGGTAAGGTCGTTTATTATTATGAGCCGTCTTTCGCTCATTACGGGGTAGCTTTCGGCAACGGCGGAAAGCTCCTCCGGGTCCATGGTCTTCGCGTCGAACACGGTACAGTTAAGGTTCAGCTCGTCGCCGCCTGTGAAGGTGTCCCGCGCCAGGGCAAAGTAATACTCCTTTAAGTAGCGTTCCGCGCCGAGGAACACATAAGAATGGGCAAATTTATTGTTTTTTATGTCCTTTTTAAGCTGACTTACGCTCATGATACGCTCCGCATTTGTGTTTTTCTTTAAGTATACCACATATGCCTTTGGGCACAGTGCCTAAATTAAAGCTCTCACAGCGTGCATAATTTGTGGTACTTGTTGCTTTAATTTTACGCGGTAAAGTGATATTATGACTGTATAATACATATTAAGGAACGAAATTTTATGAAAGCACTTTCCCGTACAGCTGAATACCGTTACTTTAGCTTTGTCTTTAGCTTTTATTTTAGCGGCGACAAGGCTTGTTTCGGTTTGGCTGAAAATGTGTGAGAGGCAAAATATAATTTCATTTCTCATAAACTCACCGCAGCCCGGCCGGCTGCGGTTTTTATTTTGTTAGGAGGAAGAAAAAATGGTCGTATTACTGAAGCAGAACCCCGATAAGGAACAGGTGGAAGGTCTTATATCCTGGCTTGAGGACAAAAATTTACAGGTACATCGAAGCGAGGGCGCGTCGCGCCAGATACTCGGCATCGTGGGCGACTCCTCGAGGCTCGACATAGACCTGATTGCCGCGCTCGACATAGTTGAGGACGTTAAGCGCGTTCAGGAGCCCTATAAGAGCGCGAACAGGAAATTCCATCCCGAGGACACGGTAATAAAGGTAAAGAACACCCAGATAGGCGGCGGCACCCTCACCATGATGGCGGGCCCCTGCTCCGTTGAGACCGAGGATCAGATAATAGGCGTGGCGAAGGCCGTAAAAGCAAGCGGCGCGACGGTGCTCAGAGGCGGCGCGTTCAAGCCCCGCACCTCGCCCTACTCCTTCCAGGGCCTTGGCGCGGAGGGCATAGAGCTTCTTAAAATGGCCAGAAAGGAAACGGGGCTTCCCATCGTTACGGAGATAATGGACGCGTCCCAGCTTCCGCTTTTCGACGATATAGACATAATCCAGGTGGGCGCGAGAAACATGCAGAACTTCAACCTTTTAAAGGTGCTGGGCGCGCAGGATAAGCCGGTCATGATAAAGCGCGGCATGTCCTCCACGTATGAGGAGTGGCTCATGAGCGCAGAGTACGTTATGGCGAACGGCAACGAGCAGGTAATACTCTGCGAGCGCGGCATACGCACCTTCGAGACGTACACGAGAAACACCCTCGACCTTGCGGCTATCCCGGTTCTCCGCACGCTTACCCATCTTCCCATAATCATCGACCCGAGCCACGCTACGGGCAAGTCGGCGCTGGTGGCTCCTCTCGCCATGGGCGCTGTCGCAACGGGCGCGGACGGCCTCATCATAGAGGTGCACAACGACCCGGCACGCGCATGGTGCGACGGCCCGCAGTCGCTTAAGCCCGAGGCGTTCGACGAGCTTGCCGGAAAGCTCATCTCGCTTCACAGCTTTATGCGGGCAGAGGAGGCAAAATCGTGAACGTAGGCATAGTGGGTCTGGGGCTTATAGGCGGCTCCATGGCGAAAAGCATAAAGGCGCACACGCTCCATCATGTGGCGGGCGTTGACCTTGACGCGGAGACCATGACCTTCGCGCGGCTCTGCGGCGCGATAGACGAAAAGCTGGACGAAACGAACCTGGGCGAGTGCGATATCATACTCATCGCGGTGCGCCCCGGCGAAGCGGTAAAATGGGTCATTGAAAACGCGGAGAATATAGACAAAAAGACGGTAGTAATAGATTTGTGCGGCGTAAAGCGCGCCGTTACAGAGCGCGTCGCGCCCATCGCGCGGGAGCGGGGCTTTTCATACATCGGCGGGCACCCCATGGCGGGACGCGAGCGCGGCGGCTTCGTAAATTCCACGGACGGCATGTTTGACGGCGCGTCCATGATACTTACGCCCGACGAGCGCACGGACGCGGCGCTTCTTGAAAGGCTTAAAATATTCTTCACCGACATAGGCTTCGGAAGCCTTACGTTTACAACTCCGGAGGAGCATGACCGCGTTATCGCCTTCACCTCCCAGCTTGCCCATATAACGGCCAGCGCGTATGTGAAATCGCCCTCCGCCGCAAAGCGCAGGGGATTTTCGGGCGGCAGCTTCCGCGATATGACGAGAGTTGCGCGCCTTGACGAGCAGATGTGGACGGAGCTGTTTTTGGACAACGCCGACAATCTGACAGAGGAGCTTGAAATATTCATAAAGAACTTAAACGAATACCTTTACGCGCTTAAAGCCGCCGATTCCACCGAGCTTATACGCCTTTTGAAGGAAGGCAGGCTCAAAAAGGCGGAAGCGGGTGGCAACTGATGAAGACGGTCAGAATAAACGCGGGACGCGCATACGACGTACACATCGGCGCGGGTCTTACAGACCGCGCGGGAAAGATCGCGGCGGGGGTCATGAAGCCCTGCCGCATAGCCGTGATAACCGATACGACGGTCGGGCCGCTGTATCTCGAGCGGGTGAAACAAAGCCTTGAGGGCGCGGGCTTTTCCGTATGCCCCTACGCGTTCCCCGCGGGGGAGCAGTCGAAGAACATGGCGACGCTTTCAGACATACTTGAATTCCTTGCCGAAAGCGGCATAACGCGAAGCGACGCGCTTTTCGCGTTGGGCGGGGGCGTTTCGGGCGACATAACGGGCTTTGCGGCGGGGGTGTTCCTTCGCGGCATAAAGTTCATACAGATGCCCACCACGCTGCTTGCGGCGGTGGACTCCTCCGTTGGCGGCAAGACGGCGGTCGACCTTAAGGCGGGAAAGAACCTTGCGGGCGTGTTCTTACAGCCCGAGGCCGTCATATGCGACACGGACACGCTTAAAACGCTGCCCCCCGAAACGCTGTCCGACGGCATAGCCGAGGCGATAAAGACGGGCGTGCTTTTCGATGAGGAGCTGTTCTCAAAATTCGAGGGCGGCGATATATCGGAATCGGGAAAGCTTCCGTTTATAATAGAGCGGTGCGTTACGCATAAGGGGCGCGTTGTGGAGGCGGACGAGTTTGACCGGGGCGAAAGACAGCTATTGAACCTCGGCCACACAATAGGCCATGCCATAGAGAAGATAAGCGATTACGGCATCTCCCACGGCCACGCGGTGGCGGCGGGCATGGGCATAATTGCGAGAGCCTCACAGAATATGGGCATTATGGACAGGGGCGACGTTACGCGCCTCGAGAGCGCGCTCTCGGCAAACGGACTGCCCATAGATACAAAGTATGCCCCGTCAGAGCTTGCGCGCGCCGCGCTTTCCGACAAGAAGCGGAAGGGAAGCGAGATTACGCTCGTTATCCCGGAGCGCATCGGAAGGTGCCGCCTTATGAAGATAAATATAGACGCACTTCAGAGCATCATAGAAAAAGGAACGGGGGCTTAGAATGGATATAAAAGTCACTCCGAAGCGGCTTTCGGGCAAAATCGGAGCAATACCCTCAAAATCGGACGCCCACAGGCTCCTCATATGCGCCGCCCTTTCGGACGGGGAAACGGAGCTTTTCATGGACAGAACGAGCGAGGACATAGAGGCCACCGTTTTATGCCTTGAGGCGATGGGTGCGCACATAGAAAAGAGGGACGGCGCGAATGTCGTCCGTCCCATACGCAGGGGTGCGGCGCATCCCGCGCTCGACTGCGGGGAAAGCGGCTCCACATTCCGCTTTCTTCTGCCCGTGGCGGCGGCGCTTTACGAAAAGACGTCGTTTACGGGGCGGGGAAGGCTCCCGAAAAGGCCGATAGGCGAGCTTACGTCCCAGATGAAGCTCCACGGCGTGGATTTCAGCGCGGACTCGCTGCCCTTTGAGACCTCGGGCAGAATGAGCGGCGGCGAATTTACGCTCCCGGGCAACGTAAGCTCCCAGTACATAACGGGGCTTCTTCTCGCGCTGCCCCTTTTAAGAGAGGGCGGCTCCATACGCCTTACGACGGAGCTTCAGTCGTCGCCTTATGTTGACATAACTTTGGGGGCGCTTAAAAAATTCGGCGTCACAGCAGAAAAGGGCCCGCGCTCGTTTACGGTGAGCGGCGGGCAGCGGTTCACGTCCCCGGGGCGCGTGAACGTGGAGGGCGACTGGTCCAACGCGGCGTTCTTCCTCTGCGCGGGCGCCATGGGCGCGTCCGTCACGGTGACGGGGCTTCAGATGAACTCGCCGCAGGGCGACAAGGCCATAATAGACGTTTTAAAAAAATTCGGGGCGCACTTTCATATAGGCGGCGACTCGGTGACCGTATATCCCGCGCGGCTTCGGGCGTGCGAGGTCGACTTGGGCGAAACGCCCGATATGCTCCCCGTGCTTTGTGTGCTTGCGGCGGCAGCCGCGGGCGAGACCCGCTTTGTGAACGCGGCAAGGCTGAGACTTAAGGAAAGCGACAGGATAGCGGCCTGCGAAAACATGCTTCGCGCACTGGGCATAGAGGCCCGGTCGGACGCGGATTCGCTTACCGTTACAGGCGGGCGCAT
>JAFOLN010000064.1 GCA_017419325.1 Clostridia bacterium | reverse complement strand
TTTAAAACTATCAGAGGCCGCGTTTAGGGCAGAGCTTCTTGATAATTTTGAAAAATTATCACTTCATAGGCGTATCTTTACAAATGAAGAATATGTGGAAATTGTTATGAATGAGATTGGTAATCATCCGAGAAAACTTGCGGCAGTGTATAAAAAGGCGGAGGAACGCTTGAGAGCAAAACTTGAATCCTTGGTATAATCGAATATATTTAAAAACAACACTCGCCGCTTTAACAAAAGCGGCGAGTGTTGTTTTAAACGAGTTTTTTTGAAGTCTAGTAAAGGTATCCTTAGAAAAACATGTTTGATATAAGTCAAATGAAGAGGACAAAAAGGTTCATCCGCGTTTTACGGGTACGCCGGTATGCTTTGAAATGCTTTTTATCCATGCGGCAACGGTCTCGTCGTCCGGCAAGGGAATGTCGCCCATAGGGTACTTTTTTCCGATGGACTCGGCCTTGCTTTCGCCGAGGGGATGGTATGCCATTATATCTACGCCCCGCACGTTTTTAAGACTTTCTGCAAGCGCTCCTATGGCGGCAAAATGCTCCTCGCGGTCGTTAAGCCCCGGTATAACGGGACAGCGAAGCACTGTACTTGCCCCCATGGCGTCTATCGCCTTAAGATTACTGAGGATTGGCTCAAGGGGCGCGCCCGTGTATTCTTTGTGGCGCGCGGCGTCCGTCTCCTTCATGTCAAAAAGGAACAGATCAACTAAGGGCACAAGGCTTTTTATAACGTCCGGGGTGCAAAAGCCCGCGGTCTCAATGCAGGTGTTTACTCCGCTTTCGCGGGCAAGCGTGAGAATCGCCCTTGTAAAGTCGGGCTGGAACGTGGGCTCGCCGCCCGAAACGGTGAGCCCGCCGCCGGACTTATCATAAAACAGCCTGTCTTTTTTTACCTCATCAATAGCTTCGCCCGCCGTCATGGTTTTGCCGCTTATTTCAAGCGCCCCCACGCATTCACGGACACATTCACCGCAGACGCTGCATGACGTGCGGTCGATTGTGTGTACGCCGTCTTTAAAGGCGTGGACTTTGTTTTTACAGACGTTTTCGCATTCGCCGCAGCCTATGCAGCGGGAGGGAACATAGAAAAGCTCGGGACGCGGCGACTGGGATTCCGGGTTATGGCACCAAAGGCAGCGAAGGGGACAGCCCTTTAAAAATACTATGGTGCGGATGCCGGGCCCGTCGTTTACGGACATGCGCTGTATGTTGAATACCGTGCCCGCGGTGTTCTCAAGTGCGGTTGACATAACTTATCATCCTTTGTGAAGTATGCGCTCGATGATGCTGTCCTGAAGCACCTCGCTAAGATAGATGAAGTGAGCCGAATATCCGCCCACGCGCACGCAGAGGTTCGGATACTTTTCGGGATGCTTTTTTGCGTCAAGAAGCTCCGCGACGCTCGTTACGTTGCCCTGGAAGATATGCGTACCGCAGTCAACGAAGGATTCAAGCAGGCTTTTGCCCACCTCGGGCGTAGCCCACGACTGCTCCATATCCCACATCTGTGACGCGCCCGCCGTGAACATATAAAACGGCATTTTGCCCGATGAGTTCATCGCGGCGGTTATGCCCTTCGTCTGAGCGCACGACTGGGGAGTGAGGGAGATGGCGATATTGCGGTTCGAGTGTCCGCCGTCGGGCGTTGCGCCGAGAAGCGCCGCTGCTCTCGTCGTTATGGTGAAATTGAGGCCGATGGAGCGTCCTTTTCCGCCCCAGCGCGTCGTATAGCTGTGATAGATGTTCGCAAAGTCGTAGAATACGCGAGCGGCCATGGCGTCGGCCTTTTCGTCCTCGCAGCCGTATTTCGGTATGTTGGCAAGCTTGAGCCTGAGCCGCTCATAGCCCTTGTAATCGGCCTTTATGGCGTCAAGCATCTCCTGTGCTGTGCAGATGTGTTCATCGAACACTGCCTGCTTTATGGCGTTTAGCCCGTCGGCCACGTTGGGCAGTCCCACGTGCATGCCGCCGTAGTCGTGATACTTTGCGCCGCCGCCGTGCTGATTGCGTCCGCGCTCAAGGCAGTTGTCCATAAGGCTCGACAGAAGATACGACGGACGGTGGCTCTCCGCCACGTCGCTCGATATCTCGGAGCAGTCGATGAATATATTCGTAAGGCGCGCAGCTTCCGCTATGAAGTCCTTGTAGAAGGACTCGAAGTCATCGTATCCGGCAAGGCTCTTCGTCGCCTTGAAGGCATTTACGCGCTTGCCCGTGCGAAGGCATATGCCGCCCGTAACCATAAGCTCCAGCATCTTTGCGGCGTTCTGCCAAGCAATCAGGAGAAAATCGCTGGTGGTTCCCGGTATGCTTATCTCCATGCAGCCGCTTATGGCGTATGTGGTCGCCTCCTCATAGGG
>JAFOLN010000004.1 GCA_017419325.1 Clostridia bacterium | reverse complement strand
GGGAAGTAGAGGTTCGTCATGGCGTAGGAGAACACGCCTGCCACTATAAAGTAGAGCTTATATGAATAATCGAGCACCGTTACGCCCCAGGAGGCGTAATATGAGGCAATGTTCAGCGTTATAAGGTTGTTTATCGGCATGACCCACGAGGATATGAGCACGGGCCCCGCCATTTTTACCGAGGAGCGAAGGCCGTCGTCCTTAAAGTCGATGCCGAAACGGAACCGGTAGCCGAATTTATAAAGCGGCGGAAGCAGTATCACAAGCTGCATGACCCATCCGATGACGAGCGCCGCCGCAAGACCGCCTATGCCGAAGCGTTCGTTCAGCGTAACGAAGTACAGCACCATGAGCGCGTTGGAAAGAAGGCTCATGATTGCGGGAATCTTAAAGCTTCCGAAAGACTGAAGCACTCCCACGAAGGTATAGCACATTGCCGCAAGCAGTATTATGGGCGTAAATATCATTAAAAGCGAGGCGCAAAGGGAGAAGGTGTCCCCCGTAAAGCCGGACGCAAGCAGATTTACCACCGCGCCGGGAAAAATGCATATGAGCGCCGCGATAACAACGGCGACGAGCAGCACGGCGTTTAAGAAGTTGTTCACGAATCTGAACGCCCGCTCTTTTCCGTCGTTTTGCAGAAAACGGTTCATGACGGGGATGAACGCCGCCGCCACCGCCGTTCCCAGCGTTATATCGAATATGGTGAGAGGTATGCGGCTGGCCGCCGAGAATGCCGCCGCTTCCATGCCCGTGCCGTAAAAGTTGGCCATGAGGGCGTCGCGAACGAGGCCCAGAAGCTTTGACGCCATTATGGCGAACACTATGAATCCGTATGTTTTTATCGCTGTTTTACTTTGCATCTTTCCTGTCACCCATATATTTTTCGTAAAGGTCGGGCCGCTTGTCCCGCGTGCGCTCGAGGCTCTGCTCCCTGCGCCATTTTTCCACGTTCTCATGATGGCCGCTAAGGAGCACATCCGGCACCCGCATGCCCATATATTCCTCGGGGCGCGTGTACTGGGGATACTCGAGAAGGCCGCCCTGATGGCTCTCCTTTAAAAAGCTCTCGTCGTCCTTTAAAACGCCGGGAAGAAGGCGGCACACCGCGTCGCACAGCACAAGGGCGGGAAGCTCGCCGCCCGTGAGCACATAGTCGCCTATTGATATCTCGCGGGCATGGGTAATCATGAGCGCGCGCTCGTCCACCCCTTCGTAATGGCCGCAGAGCACGACCATATGCGAAAGCCCGGAAAGCTCATGCGCCATGTCCTGCGTAAGCGTCTGCCCCTGTGGGGACATATATATAAGCGGGGGCGTCTCCCCCTCGGCGCACACGCTTTTGTACGCCTCGTATATGGGCTCTGCCTGCATGAGCATGCCGCGCCCGCCGCCGTAAGGGTAATCGTCCACGCGGCGGTGCTTATCGCGGGTAAAATCGCGTATGTTTACGCAGTTTATTGTGACCTTGCCGCTTTTTCTCGCCCTTCCTATGATGCTCTCGGAGAGCACCGCCTCCATCATCTCGGGAAAGAGCGTAAGTATATCAATCCTCATCGTCTAAAAGCCCCGCCATGGGCACGATAGTCATAACGCCGCCCTCAATGTCCACCCGGTCGATAACGTCGGGTATCGCCGGAATGAGATACTGCTTCTTTTTTTCGCCCGGCACGTCAACGACGTATACGTCGTTCGCCCCCGTCTGCAAGACCTCCGATATGCGGCCGAGCTGCCGCCCGTCGGGTACGGTTACGACACGAAGCCCCATAAGGTCGGAAATATAATACACGCCCTTCGGAAGCTTCGGAAGCTTGTCGCGGTCTATGTATAAAAGCCTGTTCTTTAAAAGAAGCGCGTCGTTTGCGCTGTCAACGCCTTTGAATTTTATTATCGCCGTGTTCTTCTGAAAGGTCATGCGCTCGACCGCGAGGCGCCTTTCGTCCTCCAAAAAGAACTCGCCGTAGTTTTCAAGATCATATACGCTGTCGCAGTAGTGAAGGCACTTCACCGCGCCGCGTATCCCGTTCGTATTCACGATTTTTGCAATAACAGTCCTGTTCATAACGCATCTCCGTATATGATTTGAGCGTGCTTCAAAACGCGCGAAAAGATCCGCCCTAAAGCGGCGGCTTTGCCGCCTGCGTTTTGAAACACGCCCCTGTTCCCCCCGAAAATACCCGAATTTCAGGCCTCGCACATTAAACGTGTTTCAGTCGTATGTGCGCCTAGTCCATTATATCAACAACGGCTTTCTTATTCGGATCGTGATTGCTTGCCTTGATAACGGCGCGTATCGCCTTGGCAATGCGTCCCTGCTTGCCGATGACCTTGCCCATATCTTCCTTGGCGACGCGAAGCTCCAGAATGATCTCGGTTTCGGTCTCTCTTTCGACAACAGAAACTTCGTCAGCGTTATCAACAAGCATTTTCGCTATAAAGGTCAGTAAATCTTTCATTTTTACCCCTCCGCAGCTTAAATTACGCCGCTCTTTTTGAGTAATGCCTTAACTGTGTCGGTCGGCTTTGCGCCGTTTCTGAGCCACTTCTGAACCTTTTCCGCGTCAACGGTGATCGAAGCGGGGTCTACAAGCGGATTGTAAGTACCGATTTCTTCAATGAATCTTCCGTCGCGCGGATATCTGGAGTCTGCAACGACGATTCTGTAAAAAGGAGCCTTTTTTGCGCCCATTCTCTTCAGTCTTATCTTAACCATTTACATGTCACCTCCTTAAACCTGTGCTGTCTATAAAAACATCGCTACATTGGGAAGGGCAGTCTGCCCATGCCGCGAAGCTTTTTCCTGCCCTGCTTGCCCGACATCTGCTTTACCATGCGCTTCATCTGGTCGAATTGCTTTAAAAGCCTGTTTATATCCTCAATCTTCGTGCCGCTGCCCTGCGCTATGCGGCGCTTTCTCGAGGAATTTATGATCTCGGGGTTCTGCCGCTCGTAGGGAGTCATTGACTGTATCATGGCGGCTATCCTGTCAAGCTGTCTGTCGTCAAGGTTCGCGCCCGCAAGCGCCTTTTTGTTTACGCCTGGCATCATCCCGAGAATATCGGAAAGCGAACCCATCTGCTTCATCTGCTGTATGTTGTCAAAGAAGTCCTCAAGGTCGAATTTGTTCTCCCGAAGCTTCTTGTCCATCTCGGCAAGTTTTTTTTCGTCGAAGTTCTTCTGCGCCTTCTCGATAAGGCTTAAAACGTCGCCCATGCCGAGTATTCGCGAGGCCATTCTGTCGGGATGGAACGGCTCTATATCTGTAAGCTTCTCGCCCATGCCGACGAACTTTATCGGCTTTTTCGTCACGGCGCGAACGGAAAGCGCCGCGCCTCCGCGGGTATCGCCGTCAAGCTTCGTCATGACAACGCCGTCTATGCCCAAGGCGTTGTTAAAGCCCTCTGCCACGTTTACCGCGTCCTGACCGGTCATTGCGTCGACCACAAGAAGTATCTCGTTCGGCTCGACCTCGGCCTTTATGTTCTTAAGCTCGTCCATGAGCGTTTCGTCTATGTGGAGACGGCCCGCCGTGTCTATGAACACCATGTCGTTGCCGTTCTTCTTCGCCTGCTCCACCGCGGCCCGCGCGATTTTTACGGGCTCCTTTGAGCCGTCTATCTTGAACACCGGCACGCCCACCTGCGAGCCCACCACCTCAAGCTGCTTTATCGCGGCGGGACGGTACACGTCGCACGCGGCGAGCAGCGGGCGCTTGCCCTGATTCTTGAAGCTTAAGGCTATCTTTGCCGCCTGCGTCGTTTTGCCCGCGCCCTGAAGGCCAACCATCATGATTATTGTGGGCGGCTTCGAGGCTATCTCTATCTTCGACTGCTCCGAGCCCATGAGGGCCGTCATTTCCTCGTTTACTATCTTTATTACCTGCTGAGCCGGGGTGAGGCTCTCCATGACCTCCGCGCCCACGGCGCGTTCGGACACGGTCTTTACGAAGTCGCGCACTACCTTGTAGTTTACGTCGGCCTCCAAAAGTGCGAGACGTATTTCGCGCATTACTTCTTTTATGTCGGATTCGCTCAGCTTGCCCTTGCCGCGAAGCTTTTTAAAGACCGCCTGAAGCTTATCCGAAAGGCTTTCAAATGCCATATCTCACACCTCCCGATCCGCTTTTAAAACAGCCAGCACGGACCTTATCTTCTCCACAGCCGAAACGGCGGCGCCGTCTTTTGACTTTGAAAGCTCAGAAAGCGCTTCCTCCAGAACATCCGCCGCGCGGTCTATCTCGGAAAACCTGTCAACAAAGCCCAGCTTCCCGTCAAGCTCCACAAGCGCGTTCTCGGAGCGCTTTATAAGGTCGTGTACGCCCTGGCGGGTGACGCCCACATGCTCGGAGATCTCAAAAAGCGACATATCTTCATTATAGTAAAGATCCATCACCTCGCGCTGCCTCTCTGTCAGCGTTTCGCCGTAGTAATCAAGCAGAAGATTTATTCTGAAATCCTTCCCGTGCAAGCGGCTCACCTCCTATGTAAAGATATGTTCTTTACAATGCGCATTTTATTTTATATTATACATACGTCGTTTGTCAAGTAAAAATACTGTAAAGATGCGAAAAATTTTTCCGTCTTGTCCCGGCGGGCGTCGTTATGTTATAATCCGACCAAAAGAGGTGATTTCATATGTTAAAAAAGACTATGTCGTTTATTCTCGCGCTTTCGCTTGTATGCGCGTACATCGGCGCGTATGCGGCGGACGCGCCCGCGCCGGGCGGCGTTTCATGGACTCTCGACGAAAGCGGAACGCTTACCGTAAGCGGCGGCGATATGGAGGACTATATTTACATGAACCGCTTCGACTCCGTGCCCTGGGGCGAACGGCGCGGCGAGATAAAAGCCGTCGTCATTCTCCCCGGCGTGACCCGCGTCGGCGCTTACGCCTTTCGCGGGTGCGAGAGCCTTACGAGCGTAACCTTTCCCGACGGGCTTCTTTCCGTAGGCGAATACGCCTTTTCGGGGTGCGTAAAGCTTAAGGGGGCAAATCTTCCCGAAAGCGTTGAAAGCCTCGGCGAATACGCCTTTTCGGGCTGTGCCTCTCTTTCGGACGTAAGCCTTCCCGATACGCTTACAGAGCTTCCTAGAGGCGTCTTTTCGGGCTGCTCCGCGCTTACACGCGCGCCGCTTCCCGCTTCGCTTGACGTTATAGGCGAGGGCGCGTTCTCCCTGTGCGCGGCTCTGAAGGATGTGTCCCTGCCGCAGGGCGTAACGCGCATTGAGAGCGGCACGTTCGCGGACTGCGCGTCTCTTGAAAGCGTCCATATGCCGGACGGCGCCGCCTCAATCGGCGGCGGAGCGTTCGCCCGCTGTACGTCCCTTTCCCGCGTGCGCCTCCCCTCCCGCATGGACAATGTTCCGGACGGCATGTTTGAGGGCTGCTCCTCCCTTGAGAGAATAACGCTGCCCGAGGGCGTAAAGACAATAGGCGCCGACGCCTTCCATGGTTGCGCCTCCCTTACTTATGTAAACCTCCCCGAGGGGCTTTCATCGATAAGCGGCCATGCGTTCTCCGGCTGCGCCTCGCTTGAGGCCGTATCCCTTCCGTCAACGCTTGCCGAAATCGGCGCGCTTTCGTTTGAAAACTGCGTTTCCCTTAAAACGGTGAGCATACCGGACAACGTGACCCGCATGGGCATCGGCGCGTTTCAGGGATGCTCCTCGCTTACCGACGCGAATATCCCCCGCGGTGTGACGACTGCGGAAAACAGCGTCTTTAACTCCTGCGGCGCCCTTGAGCGCGTATACCTTCCCGAAAGCATAAAAAGCATAGAGCCGTATGCATTTTACGGCTGCGAGTCGCTTACGGATATATATTATGAAGGAAGCGCCGGGGAGTGGCAGGCCGTCCTGACGGGCGATGAGAACGGGCCGCTTCTTTCGGCGTCCGTCCGTTTCGGGGACGGCGGTCATGTCTGCGGATTTCTTGACGTTTACGCATACGACAGCTTTGCGGACGGCGTAAAATGGGCGTATGAGCGCGGTATTACGAACTGTACGTCGGCCGCGTCGTTTTCTCCCCGCTCCACGCTCACAAGAGCCGAAGCCGTCACGTTCCTCTGGCGCGCCTGCGG
>JAFOLN010000388.1 GCA_017419325.1 Clostridia bacterium | reverse complement strand
AGCTGCAAAACCTGCTTCAGGACAAATCCGTATTCGCCGATAAGAGCGCGGATATCAAAGCTGTCTGTATCAAGGCCGCGGTTTTTATTAAGCTTTTCAAGGATACGCTCTATGCGATTCTGATAACTCCTCCGGATTTCTTCGGCGGATGCGTCATATGACGCATTCGAATATGCATTTTTGTCGCCGTACCATTCAACGACCTTTTCAAACTGATTCTGAACATTTACCGAATTCGCGGCATCGATATAATGCTCCCGCCATTCTTCAAATGTACTGAACTCATTTAACGCCGTTTCCTTCATTATATCGGGCATGTGCT
Source organism: Clostridia bacterium (assembly GCA_017419325.1). Taxonomy (GTDB): domain Bacteria; phylum Bacillota; class Clostridia; order Oscillospirales; family RGIG577; genus RGIG577. The sequence continues at coordinate 4,639 of JAFOLN010000388.1, read as the reverse complement.
CCCAGATTACTTCAAACAATCTCTTTGATTTTTCTCTTTCGAAAACCGTAAAATCCATTTCTGCTCCTTTCAGCACAGCGTCGATGCTGTCGATAAGCCGCACGAGACGCTCCTTTTCGGCTTCCAGCATCTTTTTCTGCATTCTTAATACATTATTCCTGTCAAGAGCAGGGTCGCTTACAATCTGTTTAATTAATCCGAGAGGAATACCCATCTCGCGAAAATAAAGGATATAGCGAAGCCGTTCCAAAGCCTTCTCATCGTAAAGCCTGTATCCGGCCGCGCTTTTTTCGGTCGGAGAGAATAGACCTATTTCGTCATAATATCTGAGTGTCCGTGCACTGACACCTGTAAGCCGTGACATTTCCTTAATGGTCATCATATCAAAATGCCTCCCGTCTCCTGATGTCAATAATATAATGCTTTACGCCGCGTTAAGGTCAATAAGAAATTATCATTTTTTCAATTTATTTTTCAGATACTGCCCGGTGTACGAAGCCTCGCAGGCCGCCACCTCCTCGGGAGTGCCCGTGGCAACTACGGTGCCGCCGCGGTCGCCGCCCTCGGGCCCCATATCAATGATATAGTCGGCCGTTTTTATAACGTCGAGGTTGTGCTCAATGACTATAACGGTGTTGCCCGCGTCGGCGAAGGTGTCAAGTACGTTAATAAGGCGGTGAACGTCGTAGGTGTGAAGGCCGGTGGTGGGCTCGTCAAGGATATAGACCGTATTGCCCGTACTCTTCTTTGAAAGCTCGGTCGCAAGCTTTACGCGCTGCGCCTCGCCGCCGGAGAGCGTCGTGGAGGGCTGCCCGAGCTTTATATAATCAAGTCCCACATCGGACAGCGTCTGAATCTTACGTCTTATGCGCGGCACGCTGTCAAAGAAGTCTATCGCCTCGGCCACGGTCATGTTCAGAACGTCGTTTATGTTCTTTCCCTTGTATTTTACCTCCAGCGTCTCGCGGTTGTAGCGCTTGCCCTTGCAGACCTCGCAGTCCACGTATACGTCGGGCAGAAAATGCATCTCTATCTTTATGATGCCGTCGCCCGTGCAGGCCTCGCACCGTCCACCCTTTATGTTGAAGGAGAAGCGGCCCGACGTATAGCCACGAAGCTTTGCCTCGTTCGTCTGCGCGAAAATGTTTCGTATGTCGGTGAAAACGCCCGTATACGTCGCGGGATTTGAGCGCGGCGTGCGCCCTATGGGAGACTGGTCGATGTTTATTACCTTGTCTATGTTTTCGATGCCGAGGATATCGTCGCAGTCGCCGCCTCTTGACTTTGCGCCGTTTACCCTGTTTGCGAGCGTCATATAGAGCACCTCGTTTATAAGAGACGACTTGCCCGAGCCCGATACGCCCGTCACGCATACGAATTTGCCGAGGGGGATGTCCACGTCAAGGTTTTTAAGGTTATTCTGACGCGCGCCCTTTACGGTGAGCTTTTTGCCGCTGCCCTCGCGCCGCTTTTCGGGCACGGGGATGAACTTCCGCCCCGAAAGATACTGTCCCGTTATGGAGTCCTCCGCCGCCATTATATCCTCGGGCGTGCCCTGCGCCACGATATAGCCGCCGTGTACGCCGGCGCCGGGGCCCACGTCGATTATATGGTCTGCGGCGCGCATGGTGTCCTCGTCGTGCTCAACGACTATAAGCGTGTTTCCAAGGTCGCGAAGCTCCCCAAGCGCGGCCAAAAGCTTGTCGTTGTCGCGCTGATGAAGGCCTATGCTCGGCTCGTCGAGGATGTACAGAACGCCCATGAGCGAAGAGCCTATCTGCGTCGCGAGGCGTATTCTCTGGCTTTCGCCGCCGGACAGCGTGCCCGACGAGCGCGAAAGCGTCAGATATTCAAGCCCCACGTTCTTTAAAAATCCCAGGCGCGCCGTTATTTCCTTTAAGATAAGGCGCGCAATGTCCCGCTCCTTTTTATTGAGCTTTAAATTACCTATAAAATCGAGCTCGTCCGTTATCGACATATCGCAGAACTGCGCGATGTTCTTTTCCCCTACCGTAACGGCCAGCACCTCGTCCTTTAAGCGCTTTCCGTGGCAGTGGGGGCACATATTGTTGCCCATGGAGGATTCTATCTCCGCCCGCATCCAGTTGCTGCTTGTCTCCTTGTAGCGGCGCTCAAGGTTGTTTACGTTGCCCTCGAACGCGCTTTCATATGTGCCGGAGCCGTAGGATCTGTTGTAGGTTATCTTAAGCCGCTTCCCGTTCGTGCCGTATAAAAGCACGTCGAGAGCCTCCTTTGGCAGATCCTTTACGGGCGTGTCGAGAGAAAAGCCGTATTCCTTTGCGAGGGCGTTATAATACATGGCGGCAACGGTGGTGCCGTCGAAAATATACCAGCCGCTTGCGTGTATCGCGCCTTCGTTAATGCTTTTCGTCTTGTCGGGTATGATAAGGTCGGGGTCGACCTTCATAAGTATGCCAAGTCCCCCGCAGGTGGGACATGCGCCGAAGGGGCTGTTGAAGGAAAAGCTGCGGGGCGCGAATTCCTCTATGCTTATCTGACAGTCGGGGCAGGCGTAATTCTGCGAAAAGACCACGTCCTCATCGCCTATTTGAGCGATCATCGTGCCCTCGGCCAGCGAGAGCGCGGTTTCCGAGGAATCGGTGAGCCTTTTTTGTATGCCTTCCTTGATTATGAGTCTGTCTATGACTATCTCTATCGAATGCTTCTTTGTCTTTTCAAGCTCAATGGTGTCGTTTACGTCGTATACGATGCCGTCCACGCGGACGCGAACGAAGCCCTTCTTTTTCGCGTCGGAAAGCACCTTTTTATGTTCGCCCTTCTTTTGACGTATAACGGGCGACATTATCATTATCTTTGTGCCCTGGGGATATTCCATTATGGAGTCCACAATCTGGTCTATCGACTGCTGGGATATGGGCTTGTGGCACTTGGGACAATGGGGTATGCCGATGTTTGAATAAAGAAGACGCAGATAGTCGTATATCTCCGTCACCGTGCCCACGGTGGAGCGCGGGTTCTTCGACGTTGTCTTCTGGTCTATCGACACCGCGGGAGAAAGGCCCTCTATCGATTCGAGGTCGGGCTTCTTCATCTGCCCTAAAAACTGGCGCGCATAGGCGGAGAGCGACTCCACGTACCGTCTTTGTCCCTCGGCGAATATGGTGTCAAATGCAAGCGAGGACTTTCCTGAACCGGAAAGTCCCGTAAGCACCACAAGCTTGTCGCGAGGTATTTTTACATCTATATTCTTTAAATTGTTCTCCTTTGCGCCCTTTATAACTATAAAATCCTTTGACATATATGCCTCCGATCACTTTTTTGCCTGAAGCTCCTTTATCTTGTCGCGAAGCTGAGCCGCATATTCGAATTCCAGCATACGCGCGGCCTCGCGCATATCGGCGTTCAGCTTCCTTATGAGCTCCTCGCGCTCGCGGCGGTTCATCTTCTTTGCGGACTTTAAAACGTCCTCTTTGCGCGAAATCTGAAGTATTTCACTTACGCCCTTCTTGATAGTTTTCGGCGTAATGTTGTTTTCTTTGTTGTATGCGCTCTGTATGCGCCGTCTTCTGTTCGTTTCGTCTATCGCAACGCGCATGGACTCCGTTATTGTGTCGGCGTACATTATGACCTTGCCCGATGCGTTTCTTGCGGCGCGTCCTATCGTCTGTATAAGAGACGTTTCCGAGCGTAAAAAGCCCTGCTTGTCGGCGTCTAAAATGACCACAAGCGAGCACTCCGGTATATCGAGGCCTTCTCTTAAGAGATTTATGCCCACAAGCACGTCAAATTCGCCCAGTCTCAGATCGCGCACTATCTCCATGCGCTCAATGGTGTCTATATCTGAATGAAGATAGCGTACCTTTATGCCGTCCTGCTCCAGGTATTCCGTAAGGTCCTCGGCCATTTTTTTCGTAAGCGTGGTAACAAGCACACGCTCGTCTTTTTCTGTGCGTATAGATATCTCGTTTTTAAGGTCGTCTATCTGACCGTCAACGGGGCGCACGTCTATCTCGGGATCAAGAAGTCCGGTGGGACGTATTATCTGCTCCGCAATGTTCACCGAGCGGCTCCGCTCGTATTCGGCGGGGGTAGCGCTGCAGTATATTATCTGATTTGTTATGCCCTCGAACTCGCGGAAGTTAAGCGGCCTGTTGTCAAGCGCCGACGGGAGCCTGAAGCCGTATTCCACAAGGCGCTCCTTGCGCGAGCGGTCGCCCTCGTACATGCCGCGCACCTGCGGAATGGTAACGTGGGACTCGTCTATGAACATAAGGTAGTCCTTCGGGAAATAATCGAGCAGCGTAAACGGCCTTGAGCCGGGCGGCCTGCCGTTAAGATAGCGGGAGTAATTCTCTATGCCCTTGCAAAATCCCGTTTCCCTCAGCATCTCGCAGTCGTAGCGTGTGCGTTCGCGTATGCGCTGCGCCTCAATGAGCCTTCCGCGGCTCTCGAAGTATTTAACGCGCTCCTCCATGTCGGCCTCTATCTGCTCCACGGCCGCCGCAAGCTTGTCCTTCGTCGTAACATAGTGTGAAGCGGGATAGATGGAAATATGCTCAAGCGTGGCCTTTATTTCGCCCGTGAGCACGTGTATCTCGCATATGCGGTCTATCTCGTCGCCGAAGAACTCAACGCGCACCGCAAGCTCCTGCGCGCT
>JAFOLN010000387.1 GCA_017419325.1 Clostridia bacterium | reverse complement strand
TTTATAAAAACAAGATACTCCGGCACGCTCCAGTCGTTTTTTATAAGGCAGTACCACACGGGTATCATAAAGAGCGTCACGAAGTATATTATAATTCGCACCGTTCTCAGATACGTGCCGATGAGCGGCGGGAAGTAGAAGTCGTTCGTCTCCTGAAGAAAGTCGAGAAAGAATGTGGGCACTATCATGGCGGCGGGCGAATTATCCACAAGTATCACCATTTTCCCCTCAAGTATGTTCGACACCGCCGTGTCGGGGCGCTCCGTATAGCGCACCTTGGGGAACGGGTCGAACCACCGTCCACCCGCCATGCTCTCCGTAAGGCTCTCCTGCGCGAAGGTGAGCGCGTCCCGCTTTATGGAGCGAAGCTTCGCCCGCACACCGTAAAGCAGCCCCTCGTCCACCGCGCCGTCGATATAGCATATGGCCACGTCCGTCTTTGAGTCGTTTCCTATCTGTATGCTCTCTATGACGAGCCGCCTGTCGCGTATCCTTCTTCGGATGAGGGCGGCATTGAGAACGAGCGTCTCCACAAAGCCGTCGCGGGAGCCGCGAAGCACGCGGTCGTTCTCCGGCTCCCCCACATCCCTCGCGGGATACGTTCGCGCGTCGAGGATTACGGCGCAGTCGAAGCCCTCGCAGAGCATTACGGGCTGCCCCGAAAGCACCGCGTCCGAAGCCTCGGAAATGTTTCTCACCGCACGCGCGTCGTCGTATGGGATAAAGCCCGCGATGAACTGCTCCACGCTTTCGCAGGCTCTCAGCTTCTCCCCATCCGCGGCCATAAGATGCGCTATGACGCGCTCGCAGACCGCGTCCTTTATAAAGCCGTTCACAAAATAGAGCCTGCACCTTCGCCCGCCCGCGGATATGTCCCGCGCCTTTAAGTCAAAGCTTCTGTCTGTACCGAGCTCCGCGTCCATCATCTCCGCGTTTTTCTTATAATCGTCAGAAAATACCCTGTCGGCCGGATTATGTGCCATATGCCCACCTCACGGATATTTTGCCCCACATCCCCACCGTATATGCAAAAAAAGAGCGCGTATACAAAATACGCGCCTTAAAGCATCCGTTTTTATGCCTTTAAGTGTTTTACAAAGAGCATCCCCTTTATTATAAGCAACAGGAACGCGACTGTCACAGCGTAAGCCTCCCTTGCCATAGCAAGAAGCATCACCGTAAGGACGCTTATGACTATAGAGCAATATGTCACGGTCTTTTGCGCCTTGTCGATGTTACGGCATGTTATTACGAGCTTCACTATGCCCGCCGCGATAAGCAAAATGAACGCCGCCCAATATATCGAACGGTAAAGCGGCGCCGTCTGCGTATAAGCCGTCAGATTCACCGAACAGATATATCCGTCAGCCTCGCTCGGATAAAGCGGCAGAAAAATCATTATAAATGATAATATATCAACAGTTCCGCACAAAAGATCGCACATTCTTTGAATATTTGTCCTGTTCTCATCCGCCGCAATGGAAATGAGCTGTTCTCCCGATAACAGCTCGTCTATCGTCACCGAAAAGAACTTCGATATTTCCTTTAACGAATCAATGCTCGGATAACCGCGGCCTGACTCCCATTTTGAAACGGCAGTCCTTGATACGAACAGAGCCTCCGCCAGCTCCTCCTGAGTAAGCCCTCTGCTTTTTCTTAACTGCTGAAGCTTTTCGTTAAATTCCATAGAGCCACCATCATTTCTCTTTTTTACTAAAAGTCAGAACGCACGTTCTGTACATGCCGAACAAGCCTGCGCTCAGAAATACGGCTCCCGCGATATCCGTGAACCAATGGACTCCCGAAACAAGCCTGCCCGTTACCATAAATGCGCTGAAAATCACAGCCGGAACACATATCGCTTTTTTGAGCGCGGTATCCGACAGTCTGCGATGCGCCTGTTCAATGAGTGTCGGCATTACGCATAACACGAGCAGCGTCGTGGACGACGGATATGAATATTCCATATTGCCGTCAATCAGCACCGGTCTGTAATTAACGGGGATCGTCTCAAATATTAGATATATGCATATTACAACAGCGTAATATATCCCGAGAATAATTATGTCACTGTCCGCTTTAAGAAGGCTCTTTCTCCTTACTGTCTGCGAGACGCCAAGTGCGCCGAAGATAATACAGACGGACATCGGCACAAGTCCCAGCCAATCAGTCAGGACATACAGGCGCATATTAACGCCTGTCAGCCTATGGAACATGCAGTTGAATGATGCGAAACCGATATTGGTTCCGTTCAGCCCCAAAGGCTGCACATCCACCGTTTTTATAAGGATTGTCCACACGACAAATGCCGCAATAAACGCTGCCCCCGGAAAGAATGCCCTCTTTAGATTATCAGTCATGATTTCTTTCGTCCTTTCATTTTTCCTTTGGTCAATCTCATGATATCAAAGGTCAGGAAAAAGGAAAGAATCGCGACGTAACATCGATGACACGCTCGGTATCATCTGCATAAATAATGCATTTTTGCGATACGCTGTATCCGAGAGGCTGCAAATCATATAACCATGATAAGACCCGCCGTAATGCTTTGAAAGAAAGACGTCGCGGCGGGCCATCGTTTTATTTATATGCTGTTTATAAACTTCCTACTTCTTTATGGACTTCGCAAGCTCCGCTCCCTGCTTATATGCCTTCTCAAGCGCAGCCTTCGATACGCCGCCCATGCCCGTTGACGCGTATACCGCGCAGTAAGGCACGCTTAAGTATTCCGATATCTCCTTTATGGAGTTCACGGCATTGTGCGCGCCCGACGCGTACTCGTCCACGTCGCCGAACGTAGTTATGTATACAAGCGCCTTGTTTCTCATGCCGCCCGCCTTCATGCCGTAGAGTCTGTCAAGGAACACCTTGAGCTGACCCGATATGTTGAACCAATACGTGGGGGCCGCCATGATAAGCACGTCGCTGTCAAAAATTTCGTCGTACATATCGAACATCTCGTCATGCTGAACGCATACGCCCGTCGTGGTCTTGCACATCTCACAGCCGCGGCAGTAGTTTATCTTCTTCTGATATACCTTGCCGTCAATGTACTCGGCGTCGGGCTTCTGGGACTTCATGCCGTCGATGAACGCGTTCATAAGCTGCGCCGTGTTTCCCTTGAGCCTCGGCCCTGCAAAAGCGATAAAAACCTTCATAAAATATTTCCTCCCTTATATTATTCAAATAATATGTCAATTTACAACGGTCCTGGTCGAATTTCGCACCTCAAGCACAAGCGAGCCCGTTAAAACAAGCTCTCCGCCCCGTGCACATACAAGATTTCTGTATCTTGTGGACTGCCTTGCGCCCGAAAAGCCGAATTCGATCTCCGCCGAATATTCACTCTCCTGAAAATCGCGGTATTTTAGCATTCCCTCGCCCGATATGAGCAAAAAGTCATACTTTCCCGCCTCTATGTCCTCGTCAATGACATAGCGTCCCGCGGAAAGGCGAGTGTGCTTTCCCGCTTCGCCCTGTTCGTCACGGTTTTCGCCGTAGGTGCGAAACGGATCGTAGGACGCGGAACCGCCCCGTCTTGAACGCATATAAGACAAGCCTAAAATGACTATAACTATCAGTATAACAAAAAACACAAAGTATGCCACAGTCTCACCTCACCTACATAAGAAAGCCGCCGTCCACCGTTACGGTCTGCCCCGTGATGAAGCCCGCTTCGTCCGACGAAAGGAACAATACCGCCGCCGCCACGTCACGGGGGGCGCCGAGCCTGCCCACGGGCGTTTCCTCGCAGAGGGCGCGCATGGCGTCCCCGTCAAGCCGGGCGTTCATGTCCGTGTCTATAACGCCGGGGGCCACCGCGTTCACCGTTATGCCCGAGGGGGCAAGCTCCTTTGAAAGCGCTCGGGTAAAGCCTATGAGAGCCGCCTTGGACGCGGAATAATGCACCTCGCATGACGCGCCGGAAACGCCCCACATGGAGGATATGTTTATTATACGCCCGTACTTTTCGTGTATCATATACGGAAGCGCCGCCCGCGTGCAGTTAAACGCGCCGTAGACGTTCACGCCGAAAACACGGTCGCGCTCAGCGTCCGTTATATCGGTAAAAAGGCCGCTTATGGAAATTCCCGCGTTGTTTACAAGTATATCGGCGCCGCCGAACTCCGCGGTTATTACCTCGAACATGGCCGAAACTTCTCCCGCGTCGGAGACGTCGGCCTTTACCGTAAGGGCGCGCACATTCCCGTATGCCGCTTCTATCTCGGCGCGCAGGCTTTTGGCCTCCGCCTCGCTCTTATTATAATTTATTACGACGTTCATCCCGCGCGCGGCAAATCCGAGGGCGCAGGCGCGCCCTATACCGCGGGACGCGCCCGTTATAAGCACGGTCTTAGGCATAGCGTAACTCCTTTTTTGGTAAGTATACCACAACACGGCCGCGAATACAAGAAAAACGCCGTCCTTTCGAAAGGACGGCGCTCTTTACGGAAGATATTCGCCTTTAAAAGTCGATGTTCACGCTCTCGGCCTTGGGAAGGCAGCTTAAGGCGTCTGCCCAGATTATCTGCGCGGATACGCCGCTGAACGTGACCGTTTTGGGGGTATTTATGACCGAGACATCAGTCATTTTCCCGTTTTCATCGTACACGGCAACGTATACGGGAGCCGCGGAGGAGATATCGCCCGTAAGCGATATCGTGCTTCCCGAACATGAATAGCTTACGCTCTCTCCCGTCGTCTCGTCCGTGATCGTATCGGGGCCGTTTCGCGGGGCGGAGCTGTTATATATGATACGAACGTCCTGAAGCCGTTCGTTGCCCCAGTCTACCATGATATCGTTCCACTGTCCGCGGCTTCCTTCGTAATAAATGCGGGAAAGCGACGTGCAGCGGTCAAACGCGGTGCCGCCTATATAATCCACCTTCGCGGGGATGCTCACCCATTCAAGGCTCTCGCATCCCGCGAACGTTTCAAAACCTATCTGACTGACGTTTTTCGGTATATTGATATGCTTCAGAGACTCACATCCCGTGAAGCAGTGGTTCTCTATTTCGGTCACGCTTTCGGGAATAACGATGGCCGAAAGGCTTTTGCATTCGTAGAACGCGAGCGTTCCGATTACTTCAATGCCCTCGGAAAGCGTAACGGATGAAAGCTTCGGGCATGCCCCGAACGCCTGCTCCTCTATCCTTTTTACGCTGCCCGATATCACGACGGATTCAAGGTTTTTGCATCCCATGAACGCGCCGAAGCCTATCCCCGTCACCGTGTCGGGTATGATGACGGATTTAAGCCCGGAATTGTATGAAAAGGCATAAGTGCCTATCACCCTGACGCCTGCGGGAACGGTAAATACGTCGGTCTCCATGGCGGCCGGAAATGCCACAAGCGTATTGTCGCTCTTTCTTATGAGAGCGCCGTCCTGAATATAGAAATCCTTATTTGCGGGGTCGAGAGTGATTGCTTTCAGCGAACTGCAGTCGCTGAACACGCTGTCTTCTATGGTCGTTACGCCCGCCGGTATATGTATCGATTCAAGAGCGCGGCACCCCGAGAACGCGCCGTAGCCTATCGTCGTGACCGTATCGGGCATGGTCACGCTTTTAAGGCTTTCGCAGCCGGAGAATGCGAAAGCGCCTATTGCCGTTACGGTGCAGTCATACCCCTCGATTGCTTCGGGAATTATAACGCTCGTCACGGTCTCGTCGGCCGATGCCACCGTGCCCGTGGCCGTGTCGATGCCTATACTGCCTCCCGTTACGGTCGCATCATAAGAATAGTCCGCATCGGCCGCAAGCGCCGCCGCAGGCAGGAGCGCCGCGCACATGAGTACGGCTGTAATAAGACATATGATCTTTCTTTTCATTTTTCGCGCCTCCTTTTTATTCGATACCTTTTAATATCCTCAGCTTCCGGGGCATTTTTAAGCCGTTTGTCCCCTCACTTAGAATGTATATTACAGGGTATAAAATGTCAATATCCGCGCGTCAAATTTAAGAACTTTTTGTCACATTTCGTGTCATTTTTTCTCATCATAAATAAACAGGGCTCCCGAAATATCGGGAGCCCTGACTTTGGTTCATATCCGTTTCGTTCTGTCGGCTTAGTACATGCCCATGCCGCCGCCCATGGGGGGCATCGGAGGAGCCGCGTTCTCTTCCTTCTTGTCGGTAACAATGGCCTCGGTAGTGAGCACCATAGCCGCAACGGAAGCCGCGTTCTCAAGAGCGCTTCTCGTTACCTTTGCGGGGTCAACGATGCCGGCCTCTATCATGTCAACGTACTCTTCCTTAGCCGCGTCGAAGCCGCAGTTCTTATCCTTTGCCTTCTTTATGGTGTCGATGATTATCGAGCCCTCAAGGCCTGCGTTCTTCGCGATCTGGCGTACAGGCTCCTCAAGAGCCTTCATGATTATCTTAACGCCCGTCTTTTCGTCGCCGTCGGTTATCTGGAGCAGAGCCTCAACCTCGGGGATTACATTTAAGAGCGCGCTGCCGCCGCCGGCGATGATGCCTTCCTCTGCCGCTGCGCGGGTAGCCGCAAGGGCGTCCTCTATTCTTAACTTCTTATCCTTCATTTCCGTCTCGGTAGCAGCGCCTACGTTGAGGACTGCAACGCCGCCGGACAGCTTTGCTATACGCTCGCTTAACTTCTCGCGGTCGAACTCGGAGGTGGTGAGGTCGAGCTGAGTCTTTATCTCGGATACTCTTGCCTTAACCTCTTCGCTGTCGCCCATGCCGCCTACGATTATCGTCTTATCCTTCGATACGATTACCTGCTTTGCACGGCCGAGCTGCTCCATCTGCGTTTCCTTAAGGTCGAGACCCAGCTTCTCGGAGATGAGCTGGCCGCCGGTGAGGATTGCGATATCCTTGAGCATTTCGGTACGTCTGTCGCCGAAGCCCGGAGCCTTTACGCATACGCAGGTGAAGGTGCCGCGCAGCTTGTTTACGAGTATCGTTGCAAGAGCCTCGCCGTCAACATCCTCGGCGATTATGAGAAGCTTCTTGCCTGCCTGAACAACCTGCTCGAGGAGCGGCAGCACGTCCTGAATGTTGGAGATGGTCTTCTCAACGAGGAGGATGTACGCGTCGTCAAGAACTGCTTCCATCTTGTCGTTGTCGGTTATCATGTAGGGCGAGATGTAGCCGCGGTCGAACTGCATGCCTTCTACGATTTCAACGTAGGTCTCGGCCGTTCTCGACTCCTCAACGGTGATAACGCCCTCGGTGGTTACCTTATCCATAGCGTCGGCTATGATCTTTCCTATGAACTCGTCGCCTGCGGAGATGGTCGCAACGCGGGCGATGTCCTTCGTGCCGTTTATCTGCTGGCTGTGGTCGCCGATTGCGGAAACCGCAACGTCAACTGCCTTCTGTATGCCGCGCTTTAAGATCATCGGGTTTGCGCCTGCGGCAACGTTCTTCATGCCCTCGCGGATGATTGCCTGCGCAAGCAGAGTTGCGGTGGTGGTGCCGTCGCCTGCGATGTCGTTCGTCTTCGTTGCGACCTCGCGTACGAGCTGTGCGCCCATGTTCTCAAAGGGGTCGTCAAGCTCTATTTCCTTTGCGATGGTAACACCGTCGTTGGTGATGAGGGGGCCGCCGAATTTCTTGTCAAGAACCACGTTCCTGCCCTTCGGGCCCAGGGTTATCTTGACCGTATCGGAAAGCTTGTCAATGCCGGTAAGCAGCGCCTTGCGCGCGTCCTCGCTGTATAAAATATCTTTTGCCATAAAGTATTATCTCCCTTCAAATATCGATTCTCGCCGGATTATTCAACGATTGCAAGTATTTCGCCCTGACGGATGATGAGGTATTCCTCGTCGTCTATCTTTACTTCGCCCATGGATGCCGTATACTTGTTTATAAGTACGGTGTCGCCCGGTTTAACTGCCATTGCAACTTCCTTGCCGTCAACCATACCGCCGGGGCCTACTGCAACGACCTTAGCCGTCTGCGGCTTTTCCTTTGCGGAGCCGGCAAGCACGATGCCGCTCTTCGTCTTTTCGATAACTTCGTCGAGCTTTAATACGACTCTGTCGCCTAAGGGTTTGAGTTTCATGAGATTGTCCTCCTTCATATATCTGATAAATTATTAAGCTATTTTGTTAGCACTCGCCATTGTTGAGTGCTGATTACAGTCATTATAATAAGTCAAATGCGGAAAATATGGCAATATGCAAAAATGCCCGATATTACGGATTATATCCGCATTGCGTCTCTTTTCGTTTGTTTGCTTCGCTTTTCACCGTTTTGGCGGCGTTTTCTTTACGTGCTTGTAATACTGGTAATAATCGCACTTTATCATGCCGTTGTAGAGCTTTCTTCTCTTGTCGGCCTTCTGCCCGAAGTATTTTTCAAATTCGCTGTCGGAGGAAATGATAAAATACCGCCAGCCGTCCACCTTTTTAAAGAGCGCGCCCAGCGTCTTATATATCTCCCTCGCCCGCTCAAGCTCAAGCATCCTCTCGCCGTAGGGCGTGTTCGTAACTATAAGGCCGCCGCCCTCGGGGAGCCTCAGCCTTGCTATGCCGGCCCTCTCTGCGGTGATATGCTTATCCATGCCCGCCTTTTTTGCGTTCTCCAGCGTAAGCGCCACGGAATTTTCGCTTATATCGTAGCCGAAAAGCTTCAGCTTTACATCCTTCTCCTGCGAGCGCGCCTCTTCGCGGGCCCTGCTCCACGCGCTTTTCGTGAAATTGTCCCAGCGCTGCGCCGCGAAACGGCGGTTTATTCCCGGGGCCGTCTTCGTTCTTATCATGGCGGCCTCTATAAGTATGGTGCCGGAGCCGCACATGGGGTCGACGAACTGTTCGTCTTCATGGAAGCGCGCGATATATGCAAGCGCCGCCGCAAGCGTTTCACGAAGCGGCGCTTCGTTCGCGTTCCGTCTGTAGCCGCGCTTATGAAGTCCCTCGCCGCTGGTGTCTATAAGCAGCGTCACCCGGTCTTTCATTATGGCGAACTGTATCTGGTACTTCGCGCCCGTCTCCTTGAACCAGGAAACTTTGTACTTGCCCTTCAAGCGCTCCACTATGGCCTTCTTTACGATGGCCTGACAGTCGGGCACCGAATGAAGCTGCGAATTTAAGGAGTATCCCTTTACGGGGAACTCCGCGTCCATGGGGAGATACGTCTCCCACTCTATGGCCTTCGTGCCCTCGAACAGCTCGTCGAAGGTG
>JAFOLN010000386.1 GCA_017419325.1 Clostridia bacterium | reverse complement strand
GCCCGCGACCGCGAGAATTTAAAGCTCTGCGGCGACCTTATAACGGCCAACGTATACCGCATGGAGAAGGGAGACAGCGAGCTTCGCGCCGAAAATTACTTCGAGGAGGGCGCGCCGGAGGTTGTCATACCCCTTGACATAAGGCTTACGCCGTCCCAGAACGCGCAGAAGTACTACAAGGCGTACAGACGAAAGAAGTCAGCCGAGGGCTGGCTTACGGAGCAGACCGAAAAGACGCGGGAGGAGCTTTTGTACCTTGAAACGGTGCTTGAATCCCTTTCGCGGGCCGACGGGGCCGCCGCCCTTTCGCAGATAAGGCAGGAGCTTACCGACGGCGGATACGTTACGGACAAGAGCCAGAAGAAGAATAAGCCGGGCAAAAACAGGGCAAAGCCGCAAAAGAAGCAGTCATTCGCCTTTCTTGAATATAGGTCGCCGTCGGGCGCGCGCATACTCTGCGGAAAGAACAATCTTCAGAACGACTATCTCACCCTTGAGTGGGCGCGCCCCGAATATACGTGGCTCCACGCAAAGAACATCCCCGGCGCTCACGTTATAATCTGCGAGCCCTACTATGAGACGAGCGACGAAACGCTTCTTTTCGCCGCCCGCGTGGCCGCCGCGAACTGCGCGGCATCGAAGTCGCCAAAGGTGCCGGTTGACTATACGCAGGTCAAGAACGTAAAAAGAGCGGCGGGAAGAAAGCCCGGCATGGTATACTACGTGCGCCAGCGCACCGTAAATGCAGAGCCGTATGAAAATAAAGAATAAAACCTATTTAAAAAGTCGAAAAAGCGTGATATTATATATATACGAAACCATATACGAAACCGTGAGCTTATTTTAAATTTATATAAGGAGGAAAACAACATGCCGCATATTCACATTGATTCGATACCCGGAAGAGACGAGGCCAACAAGAAGAAGATAGCAGAGGCTCTTTTGAACGCGCTCGTTGAGTCGGCTCCCGTACCGAAGGAATACTGCTACGTTACCTTCGGCGAGGTAAAGCGCGAGGACTGGCTCGAGTACGACAAGAACGTTATAAGCGCAAAGCCCGAGGAGATATTCTTCTATAAGGGCGAGGCAAAGAAATAAGAAAAAAGCCATAAAAAGACGTGCGGCGGATTTATTCCTGCCGCACGTTTGTTTTTTAACGAAAATAAAGCGGTTTACCTTGAAATGCTTATATACATATGATAAAATAAAAAATCAGAGAAAACATAAAAGGAGCATTTGTTTTGCAAAGCGATATAGAAATAGCTAAAAACGCGAAAATGCTTCCGATCGCCGAGGTGGCAGAGAAAATAGGCCTTACGCCCGACGATCTGGAACTTTACGGAAAATACAAAGCAAAGATATCACAGGAGGCCATGCGCCGCATGGCAAAGAAGCCCCAGGGCAAGCTTATACTTGTGACGGCGATAAACCCCACCCCCGCGGGCGAGGGCAAGACCACCATGAGCGTCGGTCTCGGACAGGCGCTTTCGCGCATCGGAAAGAACGCGGTTGTAACGCTGCG
>JAFOLN010000385.1 GCA_017419325.1 Clostridia bacterium | reverse complement strand
TCCCGCCTGCGAGACTAAAGGCTCCTATGACGAGGTAGTATACTGTACGGTATGCGGAAGCGAGCTTTCAAGAACGCTTCAAACGACGCCTGCCATCGGTCATGACTGGGGCGCGCCGCTCTACATATGGTCGGCAGACTTAGGCCACGCGACCGCAAGGTCTGTCTGCAGTCACGACTCCTCCCACGTTACCGAGGAAACGTCAGGCTCCTTCTACGCGGAGACGAATCCTCCCGGCTGTGAAACGGAAGGCATCGGCGTATATACCGTAAGCTTCGTAAATCCCCTTTTCAGCACCCAGGCAAGTATGCGCATGATACCGGCTCTTGGCCACGACTGGGGCGAATGGTCGATAACGACGGCGCCTACCCCCACCTCGGACGGAGTAAAGACCCGCACGTGCAGCCGCTGCGGCAGCACGGAGACGGAAGCCGTAACGTATGAAGAGGCTCTTTTGCCGTTCCCGGTCGTAAGCAGCGTTTCCGCTTTGGGCGACAACGTGACCGTCGGCTATGACGATTACAGCGGCGACGCCGACGGAGTGATGCTGTTCATCGCCGCATACGACACAAACGGAAAGCTCATCTCCTTCGTTATGACGGCGCCCGATAAGAGCGGTTCGGTCACTGTGAGCATGAAACTTACCGGCGTAAAGAGCATTAAGGTGTTCGTGCTGGATACGTACAACGGTTTTCTCCCCCTCACCGAAGCGTTTGAGCAGCCGGTCTGAAAAAGCGGCGGCGTTTCGGGCCCCGCGGCTGATTTAATGACTGTGAGGGCGGCAGCTTCGACCCGGCTTACGGACTGAAGCATTTTTGCCTCCTGCGGAGGCTTATCCAAAAAGAAAAACTGCCGAAGGGTGCAAGACCCTCCGGCAGTTTTTGTATTCCTTTACTTTCCCGTCACTTCATCCGCAAGCTTTGAAAGCTCGGCGGCGCTTTTCTTTATGTCGTCCGCGCCGAATATTGCGGAAACTATGGCAACGCCGTCTATGCCGCTTCCCTTGAGCTTTAATATATTGTCCTTCGATATGCCGCCTATGGCCACTATCGGCACGGTGGAGGCGGTGCATATTTTTTTGAGCATTTCATACGTCACCGGGTCGGCGTCAAGCTTCGTGCCCGTGGGGAATATGGCTCCGACGCCGAGGTAATCGGCTCCGCTTTCCACGGCCGCCATAAGCTCCTCCACGCTTGACGCGGACACGCCCAAAATCGCGTTCGGGCCGAGCTTTCTTCTTGCCTCGCCGCTGTCGAGATCCTCCTGTCCCACGTGCGCGCCGTCCGCGCCGCAGGCAAGCGCCACGTCCACGTCGTCGTTTACGACGAATGGCACGCCGTATTCGTCGGTCACGGCCTTTACTTCCTTCGCAAGGCGCACGTATTCATCGAAGGATACGTTCTTCTCCCTTATCTGAATAAATGTCGCGCCGCCCTCGATGGCCTCTCTCACCTGCTGGGCCAGCGTCTGGCCTTCCTTTAAAAACTTCCTGTCGGTTATCGCATAAAGATGCATGGACTTTCTCAAGCTTTCCGGCGTTTTAGTAAATTTCATATTTTGCTCCACCTTTCAAATCGGCATAACCCATTTTATACATATTGTCTATAAACCATGTGCGAAGGGACGCGTTCCCGGCGTTCTCCGTTACCATGCGCTCCCGCGCCCGCTGACCCGCAAGCCCCACGGCGCAGAACGACGCGGCCAGCGCGTCAAGCAGTCTGTCGGGATTTGCCCCGGCATACGCGGCGGTCACCGCCGTGAGCATGCAGCCGGTGCCCGTTATCTTTGACATGTCGCTGTGGCCGTTCTTGATAAGCACCGTCCGTCTGCCGTCGGTGGCAATGTCCGTTTTTCCCGAGATGCCCACCACCGCGCCCGAGGTGCGGGCAAGGCTTTTCGCCGTATCCACAAGGAAATCTATGGAGAAGCGCGTCATATCGGCGGCGTCCGCGTCGACGCCCTTCGTGTTGGCCTTCACGCCCGCAAGCGTCATTATTTCGGAGACGTTGCCGCGTATTATGGCCACGGGCGCGGCCTCAAGTATGCTTTTCGCCGACTGCGTGCGAAAGTCCGACGCTCCCGCCCCCACCGGGTCAAGAATGACGGGTATGTCCTTCTTTTCGGCTGCGCGCGCCGAGATGAGCATGCTCTTTACGGACTGCTCGCTTAATGTGCCTATATTAAGATAGAGCGCGTCGGCGATCGCCGTGATCTCGGCGGCCTCACGCGCGTCCTGCGCCATGATGGGAGAGCCGCCGCATGCAAGCAGTATGTTTGCAACGTCGTTTACCGTAACGTAATTCGTTATGCAGTGAACGAGCGGCGTTTTTGCCCTTACGTTTTTTATGATATCCTCAAACATTGTCCCGCCTCCTTTTTTCGCGCCGCGTCCCTGCGGCTTTTCTCCTTTCATTCTATATCGCACCGTGCCGGGTTGTCAATTAAAAAAGCGAAGCGGCGCAAAAGGCTGCGCCGCTTCGCTTTTATGGAAAAAAATATATAAATGGGAATCTGTTATCATATGTTCAGGCGAACGTCCTCGGGAAGCTTGCTCCACTGCGGGCACTTCGTTCTGTCCATGTACCAGCGGCAGATGGGCTTGCAGTTAAAGCACTTGTTCGACGGCTTCTTTTCCTTTGCCTTCTCTACCCAGTCGGGGTCGATAAGTATGCCGCGGAGCACGTCTACCGTGTCGCTGTAGCCGTTCTCTATCATCTCATGGGCGCTCTCCGACCTCATCATCCATACGCCGCCTACGGGTACGTTTACGGCCTTCTTTATCTGCGAAGCTCCGTAGGGGATGCTTGCGAATTTAAATCCCTCGGGGGCCTTGGGGCCGTTGTCAAGAGTGGCTCCGACGAAGCCAATAGCTCCCCAAGATACCTCTATATAATCAACTCCCGCCGCTTCAAGCAGCTTCGCTATCTTTACGGAATCCTCTATCTCGGGCGTGT
>JAFOLN010000063.1 GCA_017419325.1 Clostridia bacterium | reverse complement strand
TCAGCGAGGACCGGGAAAACAGCGTGACCGTCCCCGCCCTTGAGGGAAAGACGATTGAGGAAGTGGAAAACGACTTTTACGGAGAATACAAGGACTTTGAGATAGTCGTAATCCAGAGAGTAAACGACCCCACGATACCCGAGGGAGTGATAATTTCCCAGTCGCCGAAGCCCGACAGCGTAAGAAAGAAGGACTCGCGCATCGAGCTTATAGTGAGCGCGGGCGAGCGCACCGAAACGGTGCCCAACGTTACGGAATTTGAGTACCGCTACGCGAAGGTGGAGCTTGAAAACAGAGGCTTTATCCCTACCCGCGTCGACACGTACAGCGACAGCGTGCCCGCCGACAGCGTAATCTCAACGGAGCCGGCGGGAGATACCGTGGTGCCCTACGGAAGCGAGGTCATTGTGAACGTAAGCATCGGCAAGGAGAGCGTACAGGTTCAGGTGCCCCTTATCGTGGGCATGAGCCAGGACTCCGCAAAGAGCGCCATCCTTGCGTCGGGGCTGAGCATAGGCGAGATAAAGCAGGAGATAGCCTCCGAACCGAGAGGCGAGGTAATAAGCCAGACGCTCCCATACGGCTCCACGGTGGAGGAGCTTACCCCCATGGGCTTTACCGTGAGCCTTGGCGAGGAGTTTACGCAGGAGCTTGAGATAGTGCTCCCCGAGGAGCCCCAGACCCAGACTATAAGAGTTACCCAAAACGGCATGACCGTCTACGAGGATACCCACCGCGCGGAGGACGGCCGCATAACGCTTACGCTTTCCGGCACGGGCACCGCGATGGTGAGCATATATATAAACGACACGCTCTATTATGAGAAGGTAGTGCGCTTTGAACAGGAATAAAACCGTATGGAAGGACTTATTTTAAAAGGCATAGGCGGGTTTTACTACGTTAAGACCGAGCGCGGCGTCATAGAGTGCCGCGCCCGGGGCCGCTTCAGAAAGGACAACATAAAGCCCGCCGCGGGCGACCGCGCAGAGATAGAAATACAGGACGACGGCACCGGGTACGTGCTTGAGATACTCCCGCGAAGGAACCACATGATACGCCCGCCCCTTGCGAACGTGGACAGGATGTTCATAGTCGCGGCGGCGGCAAGGCCTGAGCCCAATCTTCTCTTCGTGGACAAGATAGCCGCAATATGCGAGCTTAAGGGCATAGAGCCCGTCATCGTCATAAACAAGACGGACTTAAATCCCGCGTCGCCGCTCCCGGGGATATACAGAAACGCGGGCTTTGAAACGATAGCCCTGTCGGCCGAGCGCGACGACGTGAAGGCGATGTTCGCGCCGTACATAAAGAACGGCGTTTCGGCGTTCACGGGCGCATCGGGCGTGGGCAAGTCGAGCATAATAAACAGGCTGGGGCTCGGCGCGTCCTTCGAGGTGGGAGGCGTGTCCGACCGCATCGAGCGCGGAAGGCACACAACGCGCCATGTGGAGCTCATTGAGGCCTACGGCGGCTACGTCGCCGACACGCCCGGCTTTTCGTCATACGACATAGAAAGGCTCTCCATAATAGACAAGGAGGAGCTGTGCCGCGGCTTCCGCGATTTTATCCCCTATATAGACGACTGCCGCTTTACGGGCTGCTCCCATACGAAGGAGAAGGGCTGCGCCGTAAGAGAGGCGCTGTCACAGGGCAAAATTGAAAAGACGCGCCATCAGTCCTACTGCGCCCTCTATGAACAGATAAAGGACATAAAACCGTGGGAAATAAGCGAAAGTAAAAGGATGTGAGCTTTTATGAAATGCCATATAATCTGCTCCGCGCCGAACGCGGATATAGAGCCGATAAGGAACATGAAAAAGGACGCGGGCGACATAGTGATATGCGCCGACGGCGGCTATGAATATGCCCGCGAGGCGGGGGTAAAGCCCGACATCGTGGTGGGCGACTTCGATTCCGCGAAGGACGGAGTGCCGAAGGGCGACTTTGAGCTTTTCACCTTCGACACCCATAAGGACGATACGGACACCATGATAGCCGTAAAGGAGGGCATAAAGCGGGGCTGCACGGAGTTTATCTTCTACGCCGCCACGGGAGGCCGCTTCGACCATATGTTCGCGAACGTGCTGCTTCTCTTATGGATAGAGAAGCAGGGATATCACGCCATGATGACGGACGAAGAGGCGAGATACTTCTTTATAGGGAAGGAGTACACCTTCCCGAACGAGGGCAGGCGCACCGTGTCCCTTTTTGCCATAGACAAGCCGGTCAAGGGCATAACGCTTCACGGCTTCGAGTATCCCCTTAACGGCTACGACATGGCGACGGACGTTTCTCTCGGCATAAGCAACGTCATCGTTTCGGACAACGCAAGGATAGAGACGACCGAAGGCCGCCTTTTCGTTGTGGAATTCTTTAAAAAGCAGTAACGCGCCACGCGGCGGAGGAAATGTGACATGAGAAAAGGAACGATAATACTGAAGGCGCTCATTGCGACGCTTATATTCGGCGCAATCTACTTTTACGCCGTATTTCCGCCCATAAATCTGCAGGACGAGGGCTTTTACTTTTTTCTCATCGTGCTTATAGCCGTTTTCTTTGTGGCATATATAATCTTCTCCTTCGGACGGCACCGCGCGGCGGATATAATATTCGACAAAAGCACATATAAGACCATGTCTGTCGTAAAGCCGCTGGGCGTTATGATAGGCATTATAGTCGCCGTGTTCATTATAGGCACCATAGTGAGCGTGCCGCTCTTTCGGGCGGCCTCGTACCGCGAGCTTATCACGGTGGAGGAGGGAAGCTTCACGGAGGACGTGGCGGAGATCACATATAATCAGATACCGCTGCTTGACAAGGCCTCTGCTCAGAAGCTGGGCGACAGGAAGCTCGGAGAGCTTGCCGACATGGTGTCCCAGTTCGAGGTGTCGGGCGAGTATTCGCAGATAAACTTCCAGAACCGCCCCTACCGCGTCACCTCGCTTTACTACGGCGACGTGTGGAAATGGATAAACAACACGAGGAAGGGACTTCCCGCCTATATGCGTCTTAATATGATAACGCAGGAGGTTGAGGTGGTGCGCCTGGAGGACGAGTTCGGCGCATGCATGAAGGTGTCGCCATATGAGCACTTCAACGAGCTTCTTGAGCGATATCTTCGCTTCAAGTACCCCACGTACATCTTCGCGAACGTGACGTTCGAGATAGACGACGCGGGCCGCCCCTACTGGATCGCGCCCCATATTAAGAAGACGATAGGCCTTTTCGGCGGCCGCGATGTGGCGGGCATAGTGCTTGTGGACGCGATAACGGCCGAATGCACGTATTATAAGGTGGAGGACATCCCCCAGTGGATAGACGGCGTTTTCCCCGCCGGGCTTATAGTGGAGCAGTATAATTATCACGGCCTCTATATAAAGGGCTTTATAAATTCCGTGTTCGGTCAGAAGGAAGTAACGCAGACAACGGAGGGCTATAACTACCTTGCCTTAAACGACGACATCTACGTATACACGGGCATAACCTCCTCCGGCGGCGACGACTCGAACATCGGCTTTATACTGACTAATCAGCGCACGAAGGACACCCACTACTATTCGGTGCCCGGCGCGGCGGAATATTCCGCGATGCGCTCCGCCGAGGGCGTGGTACAGCACCTTAAATACGAGGCGACCTTCCCGCTTCTTCTGAACGTGGCGGGTCAGCCCACATACTTCATCGCGCTCAAGGACAACGCCCAGCTCGTAAAGCAGTACGCCATGGTAAACGTGGAGCGTTATCAGATCGTGGCGACGGGCGCGTCCGTCGCGGAATGCGAGAAGAATTACGTCCAGCTTCTAAGGCGTCACGGCGACGACGTTGACGTAAGCGGAGGACTTATAAACGAAAGCTCCGGGCGCATTTCGGAGATAAGAAGCGCGGTAATAGAGGGCAATACCTACTTCTATATAAGGCTTGAGGGCGAGGATATCTTCTACCGCACCTCCGCCGCCGCGGACGAGTTCGTTATAACCTTAAATCCCGGCGATACGGTAAATATAACGTATGTGCCCTCCGACATGGGCATATACGATATTCAGACTATTGTCCGACAGGGTGACGCCGCGGCGCCGGACGACATATCGGGCGTGTTTGCCGATATGGACGAAGAGGAACAGGCGGCCGCAGACTATCCGCTGCCCGAGGCGGGCGGGAGCGAAAGCGTGACCGTTTCGCCCGGTGAGGGCGCGTCCTCATACAGCGACGACTGGTACACCTTTGAGGACGACCAGTCGGGAATGAATTAAAAAAACGGTCCGTAAAGGGAGCGCACGGCTCCCTTTACGGGTTTTCGGAGGAAGTATATGATAAAAAGGATGGCGGGAGATCCGTTCAACAAGACGCTTATAACGCTTGCGATACCGATTATGATGCAGTATCTCATCAATTCGTCTTTGAATCTGGTGGACACCATCATGATAGGCTCGCTGGGCGAGGCGTCCATCGCGGCGGTGGGCTTCTGCAATATCATATACTTTCTTATCATGATAGCCCTTTTCGGCATATCGAGCGGCACGCAGGTGTTCATGGCGCAGTTCTGGGGCGCGAAGGACATACGGCGCATAAAGCATGTGCAGGGCGTGGGACTTACGGCGGGGCTTGTGCTTTCGTCCGTATTCGCGGCGGCGGCCATAATATTCCCGGAAAACCTTATGCACATATTCACGAACGACCCCAAGCCCATCGGCCTCGGCATGGAGTACCTTCGCGTTGTGGGCATAAGCTACGTTGCGACGGCGGTGTCCCTTTCATTTACGGCGGTGCTTCGAAGCATCGAGAACGTGGTGGTGCCGACGGCGGCCAGCTTTATCGCCCTGAGTTTAAATACGTTCTTAAACTGGGTGCTCATATTCGGCCACTTCGGCTTTGAGCCCATGGGGGTAAAGGGCGCGGCCGTTGCAACGCTCATATCGCGCCTCGTGGAGGCCGTTATAATCGTAAGTATAGTTTACAGTAAAAAGTATATTGCCGCCTCAACGCCCAAAGAGATGCTTTCGTTTAAGAGTGCGTTTTTAAAGAAGGTCATAAAGACCGCGCTGCCCGTTTTTTTGAACGAATGCCTCTGGTCTCTTGGCACGTCCATGTATACGGTGGTATACGGCCACATAGGCACGAACGCGGCGGCGGCCGTGAACATAAGCGGCACGGTGGAGCGCATGGCGTGGATAGCCGTGTTCGGTCTGGGCAGCTCCGCGTCCATAATGATAGGCAAAAAGATAGGCGAGGGCGAGAGCGACACGGCCTACGCCTACGGAAAGCGCATCATGCAGTATACGACGGTGGTGGCGCTTATAATAAGCGGCGCGCTTTTCCTTATAAATCCCCATGTGCTTACGCTCTTTAAGCTTCTGCCCGAAAGCGCGGATACGGCGCTTATGCTAATGAACATATTCGCCGCCTTCTTTACGATACGCGCCCTTTCGTATGTGTCGTGCATCGGGGTGCTTCGCTCCGGCGGCGACGCGCGGTTCTGCCTTCTTACGGACCTCATAGGCATATGGGGCTTCGGCGTGCCCATGGCGGCCATACTCGGGCTTATTATGGACTTCCCCGTATGGGTGGTGTTCATCGCGGTAAACGCGGAGGATACGCTTAAGTTCATTCCGTACATAATACGCTACCGCTCGAAGCGGTGGATAAAAAATCTCACGAAGGTGTAAAAGAGAGCCGCCCGGCTCTCTTTTAAATTACACTAAAAGATTTAAAATTGGTCTTTGCCATATGCCACGATTCCCGGAGTGAAGCCTCCCCAATTGTCATTCTGAGGCGAAGCCGAAGAATATCTTTCGCAAAGTTTCAACTTTCTGCTTAGAAAAACCGAAAAAACCGTTTTAAAGTCTTTAAGCGTAAAACAGGGGCTTCATGTGAAGCCCTTGTTTTCATATCTCGCTTATTTCTATGTCGCCGCCAGAAAAGG
This sequence comes from Clostridia bacterium, assembly GCA_017419325.1. Taxonomy (GTDB): domain Bacteria; phylum Bacillota; class Clostridia; order Oscillospirales; family RGIG577; genus RGIG577. The sequence goes on along the minus strand of JAFOLN010000063.1, from coordinate 578 downwards.
CCTTCCGGCGCGGCGGTATCCGCTTTGTCGGGTCATATTTGTATTTGCGGCACGAATGGTCGACGGCCACCACGCCCGCTCTGGGACAGAGGCAGTACTTTCCGTCGTCGAATACCTTTGTCGAATTGAAGCAGTAAAGGCACATGGGCCTTATTTCCTTTGAAAACATCGTCCTCACCTCACGGTTTGATTATACCCTATTCCCTTGTCGTATTCAATCGGTTTTTCGTTCTCTTTCCTTAAAAAAACAACGTACCAGCGCCCACAGCGCCCCGCCCGCGAATAAAAGCGCCAGCGAAAGCCCGTAGGATGCGATTGCGGGCGTATATCTTCCCGCAGGCGAGAACGCGGGCAGGACTCCCGCAAAGCGTCCCGCCGAAAAATACGTTATCGCCGCCGACAGACATGCGTGGAGCGTCTTTCCCATGACGTACTTTCCCGCAAAAAGGCCCGCCTCGCGGATGTGGGGCAGAAGCTGCATATGTACAGAGAGGCCGCCGAAGCCCAGAAATGCAGAAATCATCGTAAGCATCACACGCATATCCGCGCCGGACGCGCATATCATGGACGAGCCCGCC
>JAFOLN010000384.1 GCA_017419325.1 Clostridia bacterium | reverse complement strand
GGCGAAAAACGCGAAAATGTCACTCATCGTGCCCGTCTGTGCTGAGCGTACCGTAAAGATACTCCGCCCACGAATACTCCGTAAGAAATTCGCCCCGGAAGCCCTCCGAGCCCTCGTGCCTGCCGTCGAGCCAGTCGTAATAGTCACAGTCGAAAAGCGACGTGTCAACCATCTGACCGCGGGCGGCGGAAATAAGCAGCTCCGGTATGCCCGCCTTTTCAAGGGCGAGCCTCAGCCTTCGCAGCGCATTGTAAAGAAAATGGGGGTGCATCTGGCTTATGAAGTTCTTTATCCTCATCTGCTTCAGGGTCTCGCGGAGCGCCTTTATGTCACGCTCCCGCTTCTTATGGCGCGTAAGGTCGTAAAGGACGCAGACGGCCACTATGTCGCCCGTCACCTTGTCTTTTGAGATGTAGTAAGTCATAATGCAGACCCTCGCGCCGCCCGGCGGCGTGCCCATCTTGAACTCAATGCTCACGACGCGCCGCTGCGCCTCAAAGCATTCTATAAGGCTCTGGCAGCTTGAGAAGTCGAGAAATTCGCGCCTGTCCGAAAGTATAAGTCCCTCCGCCATGAAGCCCGAAAGCCCGTCGAAGGACGAGCCGGGATAGGAAAGGGCGCGGCTGAATCACTCTTCGTCGAATATCCTTGTCGTTATCTCGTCCCTTGAAAGATTTATCTCCATAAATCCCGCGGAATTTGCCAAAATGGCCTCCCTGTATACCGTCTCTCTTCTGTGAAGCTCCTCCATCTGCGCCGTGCGCTCCATATCATGGCGAAGCTCCGCGTCCACGTTTCTTATGCTTATGACCATGTTCCCCAAATCCAGAACGTCCTTCGACGCCTTGATGCGGCAGAACGCGGGACGCCCCTTTACATAGAGGCGGGCTATTGTATAAAAATCCCCGCCCGAGGAAAGCTTTTCGGTAAGGTTTTCGAGGCTTATTTCGGCCAGAAGCCGCGCTCTGTCCGGCTCATATACCTGCGGGATGCCGTATTTTTCCCATGACGCGAAAAAATCCTTACTTCGGTAGCGGTTCTTATAATTCTTATACGCCCCGTCCGAATAAATGACCTCGTATTCTTCCCCCTAAGGTCAATGGCAACTATGGCCAGAATGTCGCGCTCCATCTCTCTTAAAATAAGCTTCTGCTGTGTTTCCGTATAATTCATTGTTTCGCCTTTCTTAAAAATATCTTGCATCGCTGTGAAGTACAGGCTTATAAAGAAAGACCTGCCATAAGCGCGCAAATAAACCAAGGGCGCGGGCAAAAGCCCGCGCTCGGTATGTATATATACGTGATGTATCGTGACAAAACTTCGTCAGCTTTGTCCGCCCCCGTTCCCTGCCGTTTTCTTTTCGCAAAGAGGAACGAGCGTACCGTCGTTTGAGAGAAGAAACACTGTCACCGTCCCGTCGGCCTGTGCCGCTATGGGCAGAGTCTCCGTGCGGTCGGAGGATACGGTGCGGCATACTGCTTTTTGGCATTTTCCGTCTTTGTCGTAGGCCGCCGCGATTATTTTTGCACCTTCGGACGGAATGCCGCTTACGGTGGCCGCGATACCGCCGCCCCGGGCGTCTATTTTTTCTATCTCTGCGGTCGAAGAAGTCTCCGACGCACCCGAAAGCGACAGCTCATAGCTTCCGCTTCCTATATCGCAGGTCGTGACCGTTTCACCCTTGGTCACCGTGACCTCCGCCCGGCTGAAGCCGTAAACCTCGGCCGTGTTCCCGCTGTCGGAAAGGCTTATCCCTGCTCTGAGGTCGGAGCATCCCGCAACTTTTATAACAACGTCGCCGTCGTCCGCAACATGCGTGCATGAAAAGCTTACCTCCTTATCCGCGCCCGAGGGCGTCACCTCCGCGGTCAAATTGCCCCCGCAGGGCGATATTTCAACGTCCGCTTCGCTGTCGGCACGGACGGAGAGCGACGCTTCGTCGCTTACGAGCTCGGCCTCGACGGGCATGCCGTCGCGGCTCACGAGCCTGAACGCGGGCTCGTCCTGCGGCACGTAGAAGAGACACGGATTCTTATTGACGTCGTCCGCTTCGCCGGAAAACGGGAATATCATTAAAAATCTCGACGGCTCTGATTCGATTGCCTTTCCGTCGCGGCATTCTATCACCGCCTGACTGTAGTCATAGTATGTGTATATGTCCTGCCTGCGCTCCGGCGGAACTATGAACAGGAAATACTCCAGATACTGCTTTTGTTTTTCCGGCAGATCGATGCCGAGTATATCTTTGGCATGGTACTCCAGGTCCTCAAGGTAGGTCAGCTCTTCAAAGCCTATATCCGTGATCTTGCAGCCGAGCTCGATCGGATTGCCGTCCTTATCCTCCCACGGATAGCTCCACTCTGTAAGCTTGCCTCCCCCTCCCGTACGTTTAAAGGTGATGAAGCATTTGTCCTGCTCGTTCCTGCCGGCGTTGCAGTCATAGACGTAGACGTGCGTTTCGTTTCCGGCCTCCTCAACCCTGTACGGGATGAGCACGTGGTTTAACGCTTTTATGCCGAAGTATTCCGTGATACTGATAAGTATGGGGTCTTTCCCCGTCTCTTCAAAGCGGCGCGTAAGGTCTATTACCCTCTGATAACTGCCTTCGTCACACATGTCCGTCTTGTTCTCTTTAAGCTCCTCCGAAACCTCGCTTCGGAACTGATATGCCCACAGCACCTCTATGTACTCCAAGAGATTATATTTATATTCCCTGCCGTCCACTTTAGTGGTAGCCACAGGGGAACGGACGTCGCTTGCGCTGTTTGCCGTCTCCTTCCACACCTTCGTTTCGGGAAGCCCCAGATAATCCAGCGCGGAGGCGACAGCCATGCCCCAACACAGACCGCCGCTGACTGCCGACGGCACTATGGGAGTATAATTCTGAACATTATACAGGGTGTCGGATACGAAGCCTGTACCCATGGCGTCCGTCCAGAGATCTTTATCGAACACTATCTGACCCAGTTTATCTGTATCCGGATTTCCGTCTTTGTCCGTCAATTCCTGCTCCGTCAGAATATAGCCGAGGGCCTGAAGGTTCGAAAATCCCCAGCCGTCAACGGAAGGACGGTACGGCACATACGGCTCCTCGAATGTCACCTTCACGGGCAGGGCGGAGTATTGTTCC
>JAFOLN010000383.1 GCA_017419325.1 Clostridia bacterium | reverse complement strand
GATAAAATGGCACGCGCCGCATTATCCACACCCAGAGCGGCATGAGAAGATAGAACTGCATTATTATTATCACATAGTAAAACGGCGCGGCAAGCGAACCCGAAAAAAGGCAGGAGAAGAACTCCCCCGCGCCGCCGTGTACGTACCCTATGGAGAGAAAATAAAAATAATAGATGCAGACCCATACGACATACGGTATGAATATCTTCCATATGCGCCTGAGCGCGTATCTTATGTAAACCTTGCCCGTGACGCGGCGCTCCTCAAACTGCATGGCCATCTTCACCGCGCCCGTATATAAGAAGAGCGGCACTACAAAGGCCGCAATGCGCCACGGAAAGTATATGAGCGCGGTCTGCCATGTCATCTCCTTTATGGAGTCCACCCCCGCCGACATGACGTGGATGAGTATGACAAGAAGGCAGGCTATGGCGTTCATATAGTCAAGCTCGACCGTTTTTTTATTCACTTCAGTCGTTTTCATCGCCGTTTTGTTCATTGCCGTTTTTCCATACGTCGGGCGCGCTGTCCCAGTCGAAGTCGTCCTCCTCGTCGAAGGCGGGCGCGTCCGCGAGTATCTTCTTTGCCCGGGCAAGCTCGTTTTCCGGCACGATAACGTATACGCCTATGCTGGTCATGCCCGTGAAAATGCTTACATACTGGCTCGAGCCCTTGTAGTATTTCCTTGCGGGTATGCCGTAAAAGCTTAAGACGGATATCATCTGATCCGCCTGCATATCGCCGGTGTTCTTTTCAAGCACCGCCCAGGTGGACACGTCGTCGCGGGCGATCCACGGCTTTTTCGCGGACAGCTTCTCATGGCATACGGGACATTCCTTTATATCGGGCTCAAATTCCCGCCCGCACTTTATGCAGTATCTCGGTTTAAAAGGCTTCAAGAGCGTCACCGTCCTTCAATTTATAATAAAGCATTCCTTCTTTTACGAAGCACTCAAAGGAGCCGTCAAGAACGAGAGCGTTCGCAAGCGAATGAAGCATCACTCGCACCGTGCTGTAATACGGCAGGGCTTCAACGTGAAGGCGCACGCGCTCCGCCACGCGCCTCATAAGCTCTTCAAAGCATACCGGCTCGCTCGCGGCGTCCGCCATGCTTTTTTTGATGCGCTCCATCATTTTAAAGTAATATTCGCCGGAAAGCCGCGCGTCGTCAAAGGCGGGCCCGTGGGCGGGGATGTATTTTATGCAGTCCGTCGCCATTATGCGCTCCACGGAGCGGCGCATATCGGCAGGCGACGTCATGTACATCGCCTTGTTTTTTTTCATGGCCGCGGGATCCAGAAGCGCGTCCCCCGTAAAGAACACGTCGTCGCATATAATGCCGATGTGGCCGTCGGAGTGACCCGGCAGCGATACCGTGTAAAGCTCTACGCCGTCTATTGTTATATGGCTGTCGCCCTCAATTATGACGGGCTCCGTCTTTTCAAGCCTTCCGTACTCCTCAAGCCCGTTCTTTAAGGGCAGCACCATCTCCGAAAAGAGCACATGGAACATATTGTCCGCGCCGCGAAGGAAAAGCGACTCGAACATGGTGCAGTATATGGGACAGCCCGTGCGGTCTGATATGTATTTGTTCGCGCCCGCGTGGTCAAGATGGGCGTGGGTGTTTATTATGGCGACAGGCTTCTTACCTATGCGGGCAAGCTCCGAGAGAATGGCCTTGCCCTGTTTTTCGCCCCAGCCCGTATCGATAAGTATTGCGCCGTGCTCGCTCATTATAAGCCCTATGTTCGTAAATATCTCAAAATGCGCCGTTTCGATATCGTCGAGTCTCTTTATATATCCCACTCTGTCGGTAAACATTTCAATCGCCATGATGCGCCTCCCCGGTCATCTTGCCTTGCGCTTTGCCTCGCGCACCTCGCCGGGCATAAGCTTTTTATAGTAAAAGAGGTTGTCCTTTACCGTATAGTCCATGGTATCGTGCATTACGCAGTCGTTCAAGACGCACTGTATAGTCACGCGGGCGGTGTTGTAGGTGCGAAGGTCGCGAAGCCTTAATGAAAGCTTCTCCGACACGTACTTTACCGCCATATCGAGGGTGAGCGGGCCGTTCTCCAGCGCCTCGCGGGTGAACGTCTCAATGCGGGAGAGCATCTCAACCATCATGTCGCAGGCCTCGTTCGGGTCCTGCACGGGTGCGCCGTGGGAGGGAACGTACAGGTCGTAGGACGAATCGCGTATCTTTGAAAGCGTCTGAAGCTCAAGCGTGGGGTTCGTCATATAAATAAGCTTCCTCGGGCGCATCCAGTCGGGGCCCACGATGGCGTCGCCGCAGAAAAGAATGTTGTCCACCGCCACCGCCACATGGCCGTCGGAATGTCCCGGCGTGGAAATTATGTCGAAGGTCACGCCGTCTATCGTAATCTGACCGTCGTAGGGTATCACCGTAAGGTCGGTGGGGTTTAAAACGTCGCCTATACCAAGCCCGTCCATTATGGGGTTCGGGCTCCCCGTGAACATGGAGGGAAAAAGCTGCTTTGCGCCTCTTACCATAAGCGACTCGTAGAGCGTGCAGTAGACCATGCAGCCCGTCTCCTTAAAGAGATAGTAGTTCGCGCCGGCGTGGTCGAGGTGCGTATGGGTGTTTATTATCGCAATAAGCTTTTTGTCAATGGCGCGAAGCTCCTCCATGATCTCGCGCCCCTGCTTTATTCCCCAGCCGTTGTCTATCATGATAACGCCGCTGTCGGAGAATACAACGCCGTCCACCGTTATATTTCCCGTAAGCCCCACCCGCGGGGTGAGCATCTTTATGGCCATAACACAAAATCCTTTCATATAAAAACACATTCCTATTTAATATAATAAAACAGTAATTAAATGTCAAGCAAAGTCGGGACAAAACGCCTTGAAGCGGCCATAAAAGCGTGATATACTATAAGTATACATAATAAAAAACGGAGGCTGCCATGGAGGAGAATACGGGAAAATACAGAAAGCCGCGCACAATAGAGGAGCTTCGTGACTTCTGCCGCGACAAGGGTATGCCGCTTGAGAAAATGCGGTTCTATATCGGCGAGGACTACCGGGGAGCCGAGGCTTTCGGCATTTACAAAGACGAGAACGGCGACTTCGTCGTATACAAGAACAAATCGAACAACAGCCGCGCCGTGCGCTATAAGGGCCCCGACGAGGCGTATGCCGTAAACGAGATATACGAAAAGATAAAGGCGGAGACGGAGCTAAGAAAGCGCAAGAGCCATATGTACCGCTCCGGCGGCGCGCCGGACAGCGGGATGTATGAGGATAGGAGCGCGCCCCGAAAGCGCTCGCCGCTTTCGCGCTACCGCGGGCTTATAATCTTTGCCGTAATCGCGGTGATAGTCGTTATGATAGCCCGCGGCGGCGGTGCGCCCCAGAAGGGCTACTACCGCTACAACAACAGCGATTATTACTACTACGACAACGAATGGTACGGCTACGACTACGGGCTCGGCACCTGGCTCATCCTCGACACCGTGGACGCGGCGCTGAGCGACAACTACAACGACTATTACGTGTCGGATTATTACGATGAATCCTACGGCGCGAGCGACTTCACCCAGTCGGAGTATTACGACGAGACCTCCGACGGCTCGTACAGCGATTCGTCCGACTCCTACTACGACGACGAGGACGACTACGACTGGAGCTGGGATGACGACGACTACGACAGCGGCTGGGATTCCTGGGACAGCGGCGACACCGACTGGGACTCCGACTGGTAAAAAAACAAGGCTTTTTGCGCGCTTCGGTTTCGGGCATGCAAAAAGCCTTAAAATTTTTATTTGAAATGTTTTCTTCAATATCAGCCCCCCGCAGAGGCATTTTCGAAGCGTAAACGCACCGACGAATCTCTTTTCTTCAGACACTTTGTTTCTGAAGACTTTAAAGCTGCTCTTTG
>JAFOLN010000382.1 GCA_017419325.1 Clostridia bacterium | reverse complement strand
CAAGGATAAACAGGAACACGACCGGAACTACGAGAGTCGACAAGAACGTCGAGCCCGGCGTGAAGTATTATTACATGGTGCGCTCGCAGATAGACGGCGTATACAGCACCGGCTGGGGCGCGACCGTAAAGAGCATAACGATAGAATGACGTAACTTCACAAAATACGCCCGGCGCATTGCGCGCCGGGCGTATTTAATATTATATCCTTACAGAAGCTCGGCAATAGCCAAGACCTTTTTTGCGACGGTCACATCGTCGGGGCCTGAAACGATAACGGCGCCCTCTCTTGCCCAGTCGCCCTTCGAGTGGAATATGGGCAGATCCTTATGTCCTGCCGTGAGCCCCTTCTTCATCGTGCTCTCCCACGAGTCGGAGTCGGGTATCTCATAGAGCGTGTAGCCCGCCTTGGAGAGCGCCTCGATGAGCTTCGGCGAATATCTTATCTCCATAACGGCGCGCACGTTCTTGTCGAAGGAATGCATCATGATAAGCACGTACGCCGTGTTCACCGACGCGGCCCAGTCAGGATACGCGTATACCGCGGGACGGCCGTTTATAACGGTTATTCTGCCGGGGATGCCCGCAACGTCCTGGGGCGTTTTCGGGTCGCTCGTACACATGGTGATGTTGCTTCTTACCTCGGGAATGAGCGGAGTCACCTTTTCGGACGCGCATACCATCTTTGCCGCCTCGACTATCTGACCTAAAATTTCATATCTTTCGCTGTTCATAAATTGTCCCCTCCCGGAAAGTCTTTTATTCTGCCTATAATTTTACAATAAGCCGCCTTTGGTGTCAATAAATTCTTGTCATTCACATACAGGGAAGCGGGGGAGTATTATATACCACGGGCGGCGGGGCTCGCCCCGCTTCGGCCCTTTATATAGATAAAAAGGGAGAAAGACAATGCAGCAAAATCAAAACGGCGCGGCATGCTGCCCCGGCGGCGGCGCGGCCGACATGACGAAGTTCCCCTATACGTCATGCTCGCCTCTGCCGCTTGCGATGGCGTATGCCCCCATGCAGCAGTGGGAAGGGCTCTACGACATTGACGCGGCGCTCGTGAGAGGAACTCTCTTTACGGCGCTCGACAAGCCCTTCATAGGAGAGGAGGCGGTGCCCGGATGAACGGCGCAAAGGAGAAACTCATGCGCGAGATTCAGATACTCGGCTTTGCCATAGTCGAAACGAATCTTTTTTTGAACACGCATCCCGACTGTGAAAAGGCTGTCGCCTTCTTAAATGACTTAATCGAAAAGAAAAACGAGAAGACCGCCGAATATGAGGCGAAATACGGCCACGTTACGGCGGCGGGCGGAAGATACCGTCAGTCCTTCGACTGGGCAAAGAGCCTCTGGCCGTGGGAATACGGCTTCGGCACGGACGAAGCGGAGGTGAACGGCTGATGTGGATATATGAAAAGAAGCTTCAGTACCCGGTAAAGATAAAGAACCCGAATCCCGCCATGGCAAAGGTCATAATGGCCCAGCTGGGCGGGCCCCACGGGGAGCTCGGCGCGGCGACGCGCTACCTTTCGCAGCGCATATCCGCGCCGGACAGCCGCATTAAGGCGACGCTGAACGACGTGGGCACGGAGGAGCTTGCCCATCTTGAGATGGTGAGCGCGATAATCTGCCAGCTTACGCGGAAAATGACGCCCGAGGAGATAAAAAAGAGCGGCTTCGACGCATATTTCGTAAACCATACGGCGGGCATTTATCCCGCGGACGCGAACGGCACGCCCTTTTCCGCAAAGACGATAGCCTCGACCGGCGACGCGCTTGCGGACCTCTTCGAGGATCTGGCGGCGGAGCAGAAGGCAAGGCTCAGCTACGACAACATCCTGCGTCTTGTCGACGACCCGGACGTGCGCGACCCCATAAAGTTTTTGCGTGAGCGCGAGATAGTCCACTTCCAGCGCTTCGGCGAGGCTCTGGAGATAGCAAAATCGAAGCTTGACTGCAAGAACTATTACGCATACAACCCCTCCTTCGACAAGTAAAAAAGCGCGGGCAAGGCGAATGCCTTGCCCGCGCATGCGTTTTTTGGTAAGAAAGCCGAAGTGTCACAGAGTATGGCCGGCGAGCCATTGACGAAGGTCGTCGCTGCCGGCGCTTACCGACGCTACGTCCAAAACGATGCTTATAAGCTCACCGTCGGCATATTCAAGCTCTATATTGTTGAGCGCAAGAAAAACAAGCATACAGTGCGCCCCTGTGCGTTTATTGCCGTCGATGAACGGGTGGTTTTTGACGATGCCGAAGCAAAGCCTCGCCGCTTTTGATATCAGCGAGGGATAAAGCGCGATTCCGTCGAAGGTCTGAAATGGGGCATTGATTGCCGACTCAAGCGCGCCTGTATCACGAATGCCGTCCTCGCCTCCGAAAGCGTCGATAAGCTCCCTATGAAGCATGAGTATCTGTTCTTTACTGAGCCGCTTCACTTCGCAAGCTCCTTATAAACGGCGGCGTTTTTTGCTATGAGACGCTTTGAAATATCCGCCACGCTTTCGTCGTCGGCAAGGCTCTCCGCCTCAGCCTGGGCGATATCTATGACGAGGTATCGCGGAGCGTTGTTTTTCATTATGACGACGGTGCCGCTTTCGTCCACCATGCGGGCGACGCGGGAAAAATTCTGATTGGCTTCCGTTATGGAAACGAGATTTTTCAGATTGACGTTCATGATAAAGCCTCCTTTTAAGATATTATATCACGAAAAATAGGACAAATAAAACCTATTTTTAAAAATGCGGCTATTTCAAAAATTACCGCGTCAGAACCTCCGCCGCGATTCCGCCACAACGCCGAGTATCGACACAGGCGTACTTCCCGCGTCTGCGGGGAAGAAGAGCGGCTCATACGCGGTGTTGAGAGGTATGAGCATTATACCGTTTTCCGTGTATTTTATCTTCTTTACGGTGGCGTCGCCGTCTCCCGTGAGGGCGATGACGATGCTGCCGCTTTCGGCCGTGGCCTGCCGCCTTACAATGAGCACATCGCCTTCGCAGATGCGCGGCTCCATGGAATCGCCCTGTACCTTCAGGGCGAAGAATTCGCCCGTGCGCGCCATGTCGGCGGGTATCTCCTCCCAGCCCTGCACCTCTTCTATGGCCTCTATCGGAACGCCCGCCTGCACGCGCCCCAGTACCGGGATGCGCACGCCGCGGTTTTGTAAGTCCGCGTCCGGCGCGTCGCCCAAAAGATAATACGCGGGCACTCCGAGTATCTTTGATATACGTGACAGGGTATTTATATCGGGGGAGCTTATGCCGCGCTCGTACGCGCCGTATGTCTGGCGCTTTACTTCAAGCATGCGGGCAACGTCCGCCTGCGTAAGCCCCGCGCTCTTTCTCGCAGAGACCAGCCTGTCCTTGAGCATTCGTATCACCTCAAGTTGATTTTAGCAAATATTTTTTGCCGAAACAAGGCTCGGCAAAAAATATTTGCGGGATGAGGCAAAAAACTCTTGACACAGCAATAATAATTTGCTAAGATGATACCATAGGCGAAATATATTTGCCCGAAGCGGGGCGCGTTTTTAAGACGACTGCAGTAATCCGGTGCGGACAAAGCCGCCAAAGGCGATGTTTGGAGGCACAGAAGGAGGAAAGCCCCATGAAATATGATTTAACTTATGAGGGTAGTAAAGAAATACTTTGGGATTTAATAAACTCATTTAATAAGCGCGACCCCTTTACTACTGGACAAGATCTTGAAAACTCATATCTTTCGGAATTTAACGAAAATCGCCTTGCAGAAGCAGAACGGCTCAATGTACTGCTCCCGATTTTTGAGTGGGAAATCGACAACAACACACTGACGCCGGAACTTAAGGATGAGCTGTACCTCTACTATGAAGACCTGATGGAGGGGCGGCTTGACGGAATACTGGGAGAGGACGAGGCGGATGTGGTTATTGACGTTCTTACAAAGTGTTACTTCCGCGTGTTTGATAAGTACCCGGACGATGACTGAGGCGCGCGCCGAAGGTACAGGGGGTAAAAGAAATGAAGTACGACATTACATATGAAGCAAGCAAAGACATGATGCTTGGACGTATTCAAGCCATAAAGAGGCACCCTAT
>JAFOLN010000381.1 GCA_017419325.1 Clostridia bacterium | reverse complement strand
GAAAAACGAACGAGGGCCTCGCCCCCAGCTGCAGGGGCGCGGTTCTTAAGGAAGGCCGGGTGTTTCGCTCCGGCACATCCGCCGCGGAGCTTAAAAAATGGATAAACACCCTCGGGCTGTAATAAAAAAGCCTCGCCGTAAGGCGAGGCATTTTTGGAGCGGATGACGAGGCTCGAACTCGCCACATCGACCTTGGGAAGGTCGCGCTCTGCCAGATGAGCTACATCCGCATATAATGGATTATACATTATCCCGGGAGCGGTGTCAAGCCCTCTGAAATGCCCGATGGAAAATTCTGTTTCAGACGCGGCGCGTCTGCTTCCACGGCATAATCTCCGTGCCGAATTCCTTTCTCATAACCTCGCCGAACGCCGCCACGGGGAAGCCCACCACGTTCCAGAAGTCGCCCTCGATGCCCTCTATAAGGAGCGCGCCGAGGCCCGATATGCCGTATGCGCCCGCCTTGTCGAGAGGCTCGCCGGTGGCGACGTATCGCTCAATCTCTTCATCCGAAAGATGTCTGAAGCGCACCGCCGTGCGGCAGGCGCGCGACACCGTCTTTTCTTCGTTTTTTACGCATAAGCCCGTATATACCTCATGGGCGCGGCCCGAAAGCGCGCGAAGCATGCGCACAGCGTCGGCGGCGTCCTCAGGCTTTCCCATGATGCGCCCGTCAAGCACGACCACGGTGTCCGCGGAGACTACCGTTTCCCCCGTGCGGGCGAAAACGTCCTCCGCCTTCCCTCGAGACAGCGCCTCGACCACGCGGGCGGGCTCATGCTCGTCTGTCTTTTCGTCGGCGTTCGACGGCACCACCGTAAAGTCGAGGCCGAGATCCTTAAAGATTTCCCTTCTCCTCGGCGACGCCGAGGCCAAAATAAGCTTTTCCAAAAGTATTCCTCCAATATGCAAAGATAAAGCCGCGCATGCCCGCGCGGCTTTATCGCTTCTGTAATTTTTACTTCGTTATTATCCTGTAAAGCAGTACCGCCATCTCCGCGCGGGTGATGTTGGACTTGGGATTTAACTTTCCGTCGGAGCCGAGGATATAGCCTGCGCGCACAAGCGTTGCCACGGCGTCGACCGCGTAGCCGGACACGTCGCCCTTGTCAACAAAGGAAACTATGTCGGACGCGCTGCCCTTTACGGGGCTTTCGCCCGCCTTTTCAAGCACGCGGACAACAAGAACCATCGCGTCCTCGCGGGTAAGCGAGGTCTCGGGAGCGAAGAGATTGTCGCCGCTGCCCTTTGCTATATCGTTGGACTTTGCCGCAAGAATTGCCGCCGCGTAATACGACGTGGGCGCAACGTCGGCGAACTGCGCCGCATTGCCCTGTGCCTCAAATCTGAAGGCGCGCTGGAGCATGAGTATGAAGTCGCCGCGCTTTATGTTGCTCATGGGGCTGTATATGCCCTCGGACGTACCCGTAATTATGCCGTTCTCGTAGAGATAATCAACGCCCTGTATCGCCCATGACAGATTGCGGCCCACATCGGTAAAGTGCGCCGAGCCGCCGGACGTGTCCTCTCCCACGGTTATAACGACGCTGCCGCTGTAGGACGTGCCGTCCGTCGCGTAGCCCGTGTAGCTTACCGTGGCGCTGCCGGTGAAGGAAGCGTCGGGCACGAAGGATACCTGGCTTATGAGCGGCGTTGTGTTAAAGTAGTAGTTCGTTCCCGCCGTTACGGGGTTGCCTGCCGAGCCCTGGGACGAGTAGTCCGCGTAAAGCGTGCCCATAGCCGCGTTCGGTATGGAGAAGTTTACATAGGAGAGCGTCTTGCCCGTAGCGCCGTAGCATGCCGCGTTGAAGTCGTTTACCGTGAAGGCAACGGGCGCGCCGGGGTCGGTCTTGTAGGATATGCGGGTGGCCGTCTTTACCTCGTTGTTGTTCACGGGGTTGGCCGTGCCCTGGGAAACGGCGAGCCTTACCTTGCCGCTGAAGCGCACGCCCTCAACGTCATAGCCCGTAAAGGGCATGTCGAAGGTGCCGGTGTAGCTTTGCGAGGGCACGAAGGTTATGTCGGCTATAAGCGGGGTGTTTCCGGTGCGGTAGTAGTTCGTGCTGCCGTTTATCATAACGCCCGGAGAGGACGCCGACACATAGTTTACGTAGAAATTGCCGTACATGGAGGACGGGGGCGTAAATCTCACATAGTCGAGTATGTCGCCCGTCTTGTTTCTCGACATCACGTTGAAGTCGGACGCGTTGAGCTTTACTGTTGAGTCGTTTCTCAGGCTGTAGGTGATAACGTCGTCGGAGTCCGTGTTGTCTTCATTGGTGCCGGAGCCCGTTATCCTTATCTTTATCTCGCCCGCGAAGGTGTCGTTATATACGTCGTAGCCCGTGTACTTCAAGGTGACGGTGGCGTCTGACGAGGTGTTCGGCACGAAGTACAGGTTCGAGATAAGGTTGTTGTCGCTTCCGGAGTAATAGTAGTTCGTGCTGGTGCTTACCGTCTTGCCCGAGGCCGAGGAGGACTTGTACTCATAATAAAGCCTTCCGTAAGCGATGCTTGCGGTCGTGAACTTAATGTGGTCGAGCGCCTCGCCCGTTTCGTTCTTGCAGACGTTGTTGAAGTCGGCCTTCTTGAAGTTAATAAAGCCGTTTCGCGTTACGTTGTACGTTATAAGCGAGCTGTCGGTCTCGTTTACCGTGATCTCTATGTAGCCGCTGAAATCGTCGCCGCTTGTGCTGTAGCCTATGT
>JAFOLN010000062.1 GCA_017419325.1 Clostridia bacterium | reverse complement strand
GACGAGGAGGCTCTGCGGGCGGCGGTTCTGTTTTCAAAGGAGAACGCCCTGCCCATGTTCATTCTCGGCGGAGGCACAAATATACTCGTCTCCGACGAGGGCTTTCGCGGCCTTGTCATAAATACGGAGGGGCTTTCAGAGCTTAAGCTTATAGACGGCGACACCGTATTCGCGGGGGCCGGCGTGAGGATGTCGCGCATTGCGGCTTTCGCAAGGGATAACGGCCTTTCGGGGCTTGAATTTGCCTCGGGCATCCCCGGCACGCTGGGCGGCGCGGTATATATGAACGCCGGAGCATACGGCGGCGAGATGAAGGATACGGTTACGCGCACCCGGTATGTGACTGCGGACGGAAGCTTCGGCGAGCTTTCGGGCGGGGAGCACGGCTTTTCATACAGAAAGAGCGCGTTTTGCGGCTCTGACATGATAATTACAGGCGCTTATCTTAAATTAAAGCAGGGCGACCCGGAGGATATATCCGCGCTCATGAAGGACCTGAACCGCCGCCGCGCAGAAAAGCAGCCGCTTTCGTTCCCCAGCGCGGGGAGCACGTTCAAGCGTCCCGAGGGCGACTTTGCGGGCAGGCTCATTGAGGCAAGCGGCCTTAAGGGCGTGTCCGTGGGCGGGGCACAGGTGAGCGAAAAGCACGCGGGATTCGTTATAAACACGGGCGGCGCCACGGCGCGCGACGTTTACGGTCTTATACGCCTCGTACAAAGCGAGGTAAAGCTTCGCCACGGCGTCGAGCTTCAGCCGGAGATAAGGTTTATCGGGGATTTTTCATATGTGAAGGCAAGTGATAGAATTGGAGAATAACGAAGCATATACGATAGATATAAGCTCCTTCGGCTACAAATACGGCGCGCCGAAGGAAACAAATCTGCTTTTTGACGTGCGCATCATGCCAAACCCCTACTACAACGAGACGCTTCGCCCGCTGTGCGGGCTTGACGCGCCCATACGCGCCTTTATGGAGGCGCACGAGGAATGCAATGTGTTTTACGAAAACATGGCGCGCTTTGCGTTCTATTACATAGAGGAAAGCCTCAGGGCGAAGAAAAACGTATCGGTGGCCTTCGGCTGCACCGGAGGCAGGCACCGCTCCGTATATTTTGCCCAAAGGTTTTTTGAGGACGTAAGAAAAAGAGGCTTCGCGGCGCGCATAATTCACCGTGAACTCGGAGGACAAAATGAGCTTTTCGACAAAGGTTAAGGACGAGCTTTGCAACTTCAAATATACGAAAAAGCCCTGCTGCGCGGATGCTTTCTTAACGGGGGTGCTCCTGTTTTCACAGGTGTTCACGCCCGAGAGGATAGTGCTTTCCTCCGACTGCAGGGAGTTTCTTGACAGGACTGTTTCGTCTTTAAAGAAGCTTGTGGGCATAGAGGTGTCCGACATAGCCGAATTAACGCGGGCGGGGCGGCTCCTTTATAAAATTGAGCTTACGGGCAGCACCGTGGCCCTGCTTTATGAGGCGGCTCATTCCATGCCGCTCTCTTTGGAGGAAGGGGCGCTCATAAAGAACTGCGACAGGGCTGCGTTCTTAAGAGGCGCGTTCTGCGCCGCAGGGTACGTGTCGGAGCCGGAGTCGTCGTATCATCTTGAGATAGACGCGCCCGAGGAAGGGCTGTGCTCACTTATAGCCGAGGTCTCGAAGGCTTTGGGCGCTGAGCTTAAGATCGCGCCACAGAGAGGCAGAAAGACGCGCGCCTATATGAAAAACGCCGACGAAGTATTCGCATTTTTAAATATGCTGGGCGCTTCGGCGGCGTCTCTCAGGCTTATGGAGGCAAAGGTGATAAAAGAGGTGCGAAACGACATAAACCGCCGCGTGAATTTTGAAACGGCAAATCTTATGAAGACGGCCTCCGCCTCCGCGGAACAGATAGAGGCGATAGAAAAGATAAAGCGGGAAAAGGGGTTTGAGTTTTTGCCCGCGCATCTTCGGGAGCTTGCGAATCTGAGAATACAGAACCCCGACATGTCGCTTGCCCAGCTTGGCGAAAGTCTTAACCCGCCGCTTTCAAGAAGCGGCGTAAATCACAGGCTCAAAAAGATAGTTGAGTTATCGAGAACGTGAGGTGATATAATGCCTGATTTTGTACATCTTCAT
>JAFOLN010000380.1 GCA_017419325.1 Clostridia bacterium | reverse complement strand
GTATATCTTCCCGCAGGCGAGAACGCGGGCAGGACTCCCGCAAAGCGTCCCGCCGAAAAATACGTTATCGCCGCCGACAGACATGCGTGGAGCGTCTTTCCCATGACGTACTTTCCCGCGCGAAGGCCCGCCTCGCGGATGTGGGGCAGAAGCTGCATATGAACAGAGAGGCCGCCGAAGCCCAGAAATGCCGAAAGCATCGAAAGCATCACACGCATATCCGCGCCCGACGCGCATATCATGGACGAGCCCGCCGTAAGCTCCAGCGCGGCGGCGAGAGCGGCGCGTGAAAGATCGGGCGGTACATGAAAAAGACCCATGACGTCGCAGACAAGCCTTTCAAGGCCGCAGTCTCTCATAAGCCCTATCACCGAAAGAAAGAACACCACCGCTCCGCAGACGTAAAGCATGGAGAGCGACGCCGAGCGTATGGCCTCCGATATAAGCGCGGGCGCGGAGAGGGGCGCGGCGTTCGGGGAAGTCTTACCCGCCGCGTCCTTTGTCGGCCATATAAGCCCCGTGAGTACGCCCACGCACAGCGCGGATATGATGTGCACGGCGTAAAGATACGCGCCCGTGTGCGCGCTTCCAAGCATCGACGCGCCCACCGCCGATATGAAAAAAGCGGGGCCGCAGTTATTTGAAAACATTAAAAGCCGCTCGCACTCGCGGCGGCCCGCGCAGCCGCTTTTATAAAGCGTCACCGCACCTATGCCCCCGGCGGGATAGCCCGCCACAAGGGAGAGAAGGAACGCCGTGCACGCGCCGCCCGAAAGGTGAAGAAGCGGCGACAGCACGGGAGACAAAAGCCGTCCCGCGTCGGAGCACATGCCGCTTTTTATAAATACGTCGGAGATGACAAAAAAGATGAAAAGCGACGGTATCACAACGCCGCCCGAAAGCGACAGCGCCCCCGATACGGCGCGGCTCACGCTTTCGGGGTACATAAAATAAAGGATGATGAACGCGCCCGTAAAAAAATAGAGCGCGCCTTTTTTAAAAGCGTTTTTCATTCGCATCGCCTCACTTCGCTTTTTTAAATTATATTCGCGCGCCCATTCATTTTAGTATGACGCGCGGCATAAATTTAAGCATAACGAAATTTTTGGGAGGCTCGCATATGGCCGTCAGAAGAGAAAAAACATACGTCCCCGGCGCGCTTTTTCGCATAAGGGAGGCAATAGGCCTGCCCCTTGAAGCCGTTACGGGGGCGTTCAGGCTTGAGACCGTGGGCGGGCGCGAGCTCACTATTGAGAACTGCACGGGCATACTCGAATATACGGAAGAATGTCTGAGGGCGTCGGTAAAGGGCGGCGTGGTCACCGTGAGGGGCAGCGCGCTTATGCTGAAGGCGCTGTCGGGCGACGGCATATTCGTTACGGGAGCGGTAAGGGCCGTTGAGTTTTTGGAGGCATAGATGTTCATACTTAAAGCAGTACGCTGGATTGTAAGCTATATAACGATAAGCGCGGAGGGGGCGTTCGCGGAGCGGTTTTTGAACCTTGCGGGGCGCGAGGGCATACCCGTATGGAACATACGGCGAAGGGACGCGGCGGCGCTTACCATGTGCGTTCGCGCGGACGACTTCAAACGGATAAAAAGCATCGCAAAGCGCGCCTCGGTTCGGGTGCGCATAACGGACAGGTCGGGGCTCCGCTTTCTTATGTTCCGCCACAGGAAGAGAAAGGCCTTTGCCGTAAGCGCCGCGCTTTTCTTTGCCCTTGTCTGCTTTCTTTCAACGCTCATATGGGGCGTGGAGCTTGAGGGCGCGGAGTTTACCGACCGCGCCGCCCTTATGGAGAGCCTCGAGGATGCGGGTCTTCACGCGGGCGCGAAAAAGAGCGGCCTCGACATAACGAAAATAGAAAACGAGGTGCTGAACGCTCACGACGACATAGCGTGGATAGGCATAAACATACGCGGCACGAAGGCATATGTAAAGGCAGAGCCGCGCACCCTGCCGCCCGATATTCACGATGACCACGCCGCCGCGAACATCGTGTCCGCCTGCGACGCGGTGGTGGAGGCCATGACAGTATACGAGGGGGAGGCCGCCGTAAAGCCGGGGGAGGCGGTGACGAAGGGGCAGCTTCTTGTGGGCGGCGTCGTCGATATGGAGGAGGGCGGCTCCCGCTTTCTTCATTCGGAGGCCGAGGTGTGGGGGCGCGTATGGATAGACGTTCACAAAAGCTGCCCGCTTTATGAGGATAAAAAGGTATATACGGGCAGGAGAATGACAAAGCGGGCCGTAAAGGCGGCGGGAGTAAAAATAAATTTATTCATAAACGGTAGTATTCCCTATGACAAGTATGATAAAATCATAAGAGAGAACATTATACGTTTCGGCGCGTTCACTCTGCCCGCCCGTATGCTTTCGGCAGATATAAGGGAGTATGAATACCGCCCGGAAAGGCTTTCGGAGGCCGGGGCGCGAAAAAAACTTGAGCTTTTGTGCTTTCTTGAGCTTAAATCCCTCTATCCCGACGCGGCGGTCATGGGGAGGGATATAAAGTTTACAAATGCCGGGGATTCGTATATAATGGACGCCGAGTATGAATGTATAATGCCCATTGCCGTGAGCATGGAAATTTTGCAGGAAGAAAAATCGGAGGAATAGATGTCAACGGAAGTTTTACTGCTTGAAAACGAAACGGACATATTTAATATTTTCGGAAATCTCGACGAAAACATAAAGCTTTTGGAGGGAGAGTACAATGTGAGCATAGTGTGCCGCGGCTCCGAGGTGAAGATCACGGGCGAGGAGCGCAGCGTCGACCGCTGCCGCCGCGCGCTCAATGTCTTGAAGGAGCTTTCGGACAAGCACCAGACCATAACGGAGCAGAACGTGCGCTACGCCATATCCATGGTGGAGGACAACATGGAAAAGGAGATCGCGAACCTCGGCGACGACTGCATAGCCGTAAGCGCGAAGGGGCGCCCCATAAGACCGAAGACGATAGGTCAGAAAAAATATATAGACTCCATCCGAAAAAACACGGTGGTGCTGGGCGTGGGCCCCGCGGGCACGGGCAAGACGTATCTTGCGGTGTCCATGGCGGTGTCGGCGCTTAGAAACAAGGATATAAGCAAGATAATACTCACGCGCCCCGCCGTTGAGGCGGGCGAGAAGCTCGGCTTTCTGCCGGGCGACCTTCAGCAGAAGATTGACCCGTATCTCAGGCCGCTCTACGACGCGCTTTACGATATGCTGGGCTTTGAGACATACGCGAAGTACGCCGAGAAGGGCATAATAGAGATAGCGCCCCTTGCGTATATGCGCGGGCGCACGCTTGACGACAGCTTTATAATCCTTGACGAGGCGCAGAACGCCACAAAGGAGCAGATGAAAATGTTTCTTACGCGCCTCGGCTTTAACTCCAAAGCGGTCATAACGGGCGACATAACCCAGGTGGATCTGCCCTTCGGAAAGCAGTCGGGTCTTATAGACGCGATGGAGGTCTTAAAGAACATCGAGGGCATAGGCATAAGCGAGCTTACCCATAAGGATGTTGTACGAAACCCCATCGTCCAGAAGATAATAAACGCATACGAAAAACGCGACGGGCGGGCGCGCCATAAGGAAATGCGCCGCACGGCGAGAAGAACGGCAGGCAGGGAAAGATGAATACGGCGGAATTTATAAACAGACAAAGAAAAGTTAAGGTAACGGCGGAGCTTAAAGAAAAGCTCATAGAGTGCATAAGGACTGCGCTTTCGGGCGAGGGCATAGAGGACGGCGCGCATGTGGACGTCACATTCGTGTCGGATAAAAGGATAAGGGAGATAAACCGCGAATACCGCGGCAAGGACGCGGCAACGGACGTGCTGTCGTTTCCCATGGTGGAGTTTTCTGAAGGAAAGCCCATGTGCGACCTTGAGGATGAGCGGGACGAGGACGGCGTGCTGTTTTTGGGCGATATCATAATATCTCTTGAACGCGCCGCGGCGCAGGCGGAGGAATACGGCCATTCGTTCATGCGCGAGGCGGGCTTTTTATGCACCCATTCCGTGCTCCATCTTGTGGGCTACGACCATGAGGAGGACGAACCAAGCCGCCAAACGATGCGAAAAAAGGAGGAAGCGGTCCTTAAAAAGGTGGGGCTCGCAAGGTAAAAATGTCTCTTTTAAGATCGTTTAAATACGCGTTTTTGGGCATAGGGCGCTGCTTCTTATACGAGCGGAATATGCGCATACATCTCGTGCTCACGCTCTACGCCCTGTATATTTCCACATACTACGACTTCACCCGCATACAGTACGCGGTTCTGTGCCTCGTGTTCGCGCTTGTGTTCTTTGCGGAGATGGTGAACACCGCCATTGAGGAGCTGGTGGACATAAATTCCGAGGGCTTCGACTTCAAGGCAAAGGCCGCAAAGGATATCGCGGCGGGAGCCGTGTGCGTATGCGCCGTGTTCGCGCTCATAGTCGGCTTTATCTTTTTCCTTGACGTGGAAACGATAAAGGAAATATTCTTCGACACGCTTTACCACCCGATAAAGCTTACGGGCTTTCTGTCGTCCGTGGTGCTTGCGGTGCTGTTCATAAAATTCGGCATATATAAAAAGAAGATATAAAAGGAGAAAAATAAATTGGGAACCATAACGAAATCGGGCTTTATTGCCATAGTGGGACGCCCCAACGTGGGCAAATCCACGCTTATAAATAAGCTGGTGGGTCAGAAGGTGGCCATAGTGTCCCAGCGCCCCCAGACCACTCGCAACAGGATAATCGCCATACTTAACCGGGACGACACGCAGATGATATTCATGGACACCCCCGGCTTTCACAGGCCGAAGAACCGCCTGGGCGAATACATGGAGGACATAGTTCACGAGTCGCTTGCCGACGTTGACTGCATACTTCTGGTGGTGGAGCCGAAAGCCGCTCCCACGGAGGACGAAAAGCGGCTCGTTGAGAAGCTGAAGGGACGCGAGATACCCGTGATACTCGTTATAAACAAGACGGACGCGGTGCCGAAGCCCTCGGTGCTTCTTTCGATGGCGGCATACGCGCCGCTTATGGAATACTCGTCCATAATGCCCATAAGCGCCCGCACCGGCGACGGCCTCGCGGAGCTTGAGGCGGAGATAGGCGACTATATGCAGCCGGGGCCGGAGTTCTATCCCCAGGACATGGTGACGGATCAGCCGGAGCGCGCCGTTGTGGGCGAGATAATCCGCGAGAAGATGTTAAGGCTCCTCTCCGACGAGGTGCCCCACGGCGTGGCCGTGGCCATTGAGAGCTTTGACGAAGGCTCGGACGAGCTTATAAAGATAGGCGCCTGCATATACTGCGAAAAGGACTCCCACAAGGGCATAATCATAGGAAAGAACGGAAAGATGCTTAAAAAGATAGGCACGTATGCCCGCGAGGAGCTTGAGCGCATGTTCGAGTGCAAGGTGTTTTTGGACATCTTCGTAAAGGTGGACGCGGGCTGGCGCAACAAAGCGGGTTCGCTTCGTGAATTCGGCTATACGCGGGAAGACTGATATGGATATTGAGACGGACGGCCTCGTCATACGCGAGTACCCGAAGGGCGAAAGGGACAAGCTTCTTATAGTGCTCACGCCCGAAATGGGCAGGATATCCGTCTGGGCGAGGGGCGCGCGTTCGCCCAAAAGCCCGCTTTTGTCGGTAAGTCAGCTTCTTTCGTATTCGCGCCT
>JAFOLN010000061.1 GCA_017419325.1 Clostridia bacterium | reverse complement strand
CCCGCCGAAACTTACCGTTTCGGCGGGGGTTATTATGGTCGGAGCGAAATGGCTTGAACCTGTCTGATATACGGTTTCAATCCCGTGCTTCTGCGGCTTTTCTGCTTCCGTTGCCAAATTCATTGTCGAAAAGCCTGCTTTCGCACCTCTTTTTTCACAATTCAAATCATCGGATACTATTCTATAAACTTATCATCCGGAAACAAAAAGCCTATCCTCATAGTTGCTCCCAGAGCCTGCGCTATTGTTCTCCACTCCTCAACTGTAAACTTCCCCGTATTCAGTCTTTTATTAAGGAGCTGCGGCGACCACCCAAGACGTCGGGCAAGTTCTGAATTTGTAATACCGGCATAAGCTATTCCCATCTCTATAAGCTGTCTTGCTGTCATGATTTCACCTCCTCATTTGAGGATAAACTAAAAATCATATGCTGGCAAATAGAATTTGTCAAAATTGTCTGAATTATTAAAAAAAACGGCAGCCTTTAAAACTTTTAGCTTATATTTAATAATATAAGGATTCATTAACAAGACTCCTCGAAAAAGCGAGCAATCCAATGTGCAGGAAAAGGAAAAGCGGCGACAAGGAGAGCAGACTGGCACTCATACTCCTTGTAACCGCACTGATTGACCTCGTAAGCTCACTTGTCGAATTGATAGGTAAGCTCATCGAGCAATATAATGGGGAGCAATCCCCTTATCTAAAGATAATCCTTTTGCTGCCCGTTGTCAATACCATTCAAACGAAAGGAGAAACCACAATAAAAACAATAAGCATGACCATCAGCATTATCGCATACATCGCAATTATCGCGGTACTTATCGCACATGGTAAACATGCCCAAGAAAGAGAAAACCCGCCGAAACTTACCGTTTCGGCGGGTCTCTATTATGGTCGGAGTGACAGGACTTGAACCTGCGGCCCCTTGACCCCCAGTCAAGTGCGCTACCAGCTGCGCTACACCCCGGTGGCGGAGAGAGAGGGATTCGAACCCTCGAACGGCTATAAACCGTTACACGAGTTCCAGTCGTGCGCCTTCGACCAGCTCAGCCATCTCTCCGTTTCATAACAAACGAAATTATACCGCATCTGAATCAAAAATGCAAGTGTTTTTTTCATTTATTATAAACTTTTTTTAACGCGGCTCCTTTTATTGCCTTTTATCACCGATATGAGCCTCTATTTCACCGTCTTTTACGCCTATAACGATGACATTGAGCGGCTTGTCGTAATTCTCGATTATGAGATTTGCCGCCTTGTCCTCAATGTTCTTCTGTATGAAGCGTCTTAAGTTGCGCGCGCCGTACTTTTCGCTGAAGGACTTGTCGCAGATAAATTCCTTCACGTCCGGCTCGAACTCAACGGCGATGTTCTTCTTTTTAAGCTCGGCCGCAAATTCGCCAAGCATTATGTCGGCAATGCTTAAGAAATTCTCACGCGTCAGACGGTTGAAGGTGATTATCTCGTCAACGCGGTTTATGAACTCCGGCCGCAAAAACGACTCAAGCGCCTTCATCGTCCGGCTCTGTCCGGCGCTGCTCTTCTCGCTTTCAAAGCCCATAACGGCGCTGCGCTATTCGCTTCCGGCGTTCGTCGTCATTATGATTATCGTGTTCTCAAAGTTTACAACTCTGCCCTGCGCGTCCGTTATCTTGCCGTCGTCGAGTATCTGAAGAAGGATGTTAAGTACGTCCTTGTGCGCCTTCTCTATCTCGTCGAAGAGGATAACGCTGTACGGCCTGCGGCGCACCTTCTCCGTTACCTGTCCCGCTTCGTCATAGCCCACGTATCCCGGAGGCGAACCGATGATGCGCGACACGGAGTGCTTCTCCATATATTCCGACATATCGAGGCGTATGAGCGAATCCACGCCGTCGAAAAGCTGTGCCGCTATTGTCTTTACAAGCTCTGTCTTTCCGACGCCGGTGGAGCCTGCGAAGATCATGGACACGGGCTTACGCTTCGATGCGACGCCGGCGCGGTTTCGCTTTATGGCGGACACGATGGCGTCTATGGCCTCGTCCTGACCCACTATCTTCTCCTTCAGCGCGTCCTTTAAGCGCGACAGCCTGCCGAACTCCTGCTCCGACACCTTGCTTGCGGGGATGCCCGTCCACAGCTCTATGACCATGGCAAGGTCGTCTATCGTCACGTCGGCGGTGCCGCCGCCCGACTTTTTAAGCTCCATTATCTTGTCCTCGATGCGGCACTCCTCGCTTCTTATGGTGGCTATGCGCTCGAAAACGTCCTGTGTGGGCGCGTCGGAGGCCACAAGCTTGTCTTTCTCGCGCCTGAGCACCTCAAGCTCGCCCTCCAGCTTCTCTATCTCCTGCTTCGGAACATTGTTTAAGTTTACATAAGAACCCGCTTCGTCGATAAGGTCTATCGCCTTGTCCGGCAGGTACCTGTCCGTAACGTATCGCTCGGAAAGCTCCACCGCAAGGCGTATCACCTCGTCGGAGTAGCGCACGCCGTGGTACTCCTCGTAATACTTCTTTACGCCCGACAGTATCTCGGCGCTCTGCTCTATTGAAGGCTCGCCTATCTTTACGGGCTGGAAGCGCCGCTCCAGCGCCGCATCCTTCTCTATGTGCTTTCTGTATTCGTTGAAGGTGGTCGCGCCTATTATCTGCACCTCGCCGCGGGACAGCGCCGGCTTTAAGATGTTGCCCGCGCTCATGGAGCCCTCGGCGTCACCCGCGGACACCATGTTGTGTACCTCGTCTATCATGAGTATGACGTTCTTTGACTCCTTTATCTCGTCTATAAGACCCTTTACGCGCCCCTCGAACTGTCCGCGAAACTGCGTCTTTACAACGAGAGCCGTAAGGTCCAGAAGGAATATCTCCTTATCCATAAGCTTGGGCGGCACGTCGCCCGCCGCTATGCGCTGGGCAAGCCCCTCGGCTATGGCCGTCTTTCCCACGCCCGGCTCGCCTATAAGGCAGGGGTTGTTCTTCGAGCGGCGATTGAGAATCTGTATCACGCGGCGAAGCTCCGCGTCTCTGCCCACTATTTTGTCGAGCTTTCCGTCCTTCGCAAGCTGCGTAAGGTTCACGCAGTACGTTTCAAGGTGCTTGCGCTTTGAGGCCTTCGCCTTCT
>JAFOLN010000379.1 GCA_017419325.1 Clostridia bacterium | reverse complement strand
TGCTACCCGCGCCGAAATGGCTCAGGTCATAGCTCTTATCCCGGAGCCGACTGAGGCAGCAGCATCCGACGCAGAGGCAACTGACGCAGAGGCAACTGACGCAGAGGCAACCGATGCAGCAGCTTCCACCGATGCGGCAGCTTCCACCGATGCGGCAGCTTCCACCGACGCAGCGGCATAAAGCATAAATAATATGTCACTTCCCTCCGCGCGAGGCCGTAAAGGCCCCGCGCGGTTTTTTTGTCTTTGCCGCTTCTAAGAAAGCATAAAACGCGTCCGGAGGAAATATAATGCAATATAAAACACGAAGGAGTGACAAAGATGGAGCTTGAGCTGCAAAAGGAACAGATAAAAACGAACAGGAAAATTTATTCGGGCCGCACGGAGCATATAGAAACGACCGAGATAATAGTGCCGGACTATCTCCCCGACGTAAGCGCCGTGACAGCGTCGCAGGCGCAGATAAACATAAAGGACAAATCGGCCGCCGACGACAGGGTCACCGTGAACGGGGAAATATGCTTTACTGCGCTTTTTGCGGCACAGGGCGGCGGCGCGCCCGTCAGTGTTTCGGGGCGCGCCCCCTTTCGTGAGATATTCGCCGTCCCCGGCGCGGCGGCGGAAACGACAGTATGCGTGAACGTAAGCCTTGGGCAGTGCGAGGCGCGGGCGGTAAATTCCCGAAAGATTGGCTTTCGTGCCGTGGCGGAGATCGACGTGGGCGCATATGAGCCGCAGGTCATCGACGTGGTTACGGGCTTTTCTTCGGACATACATATAGAGACGCTAAAGATCTCGCGCGAGCTTTTCCTTTTCGGAGCGTACGGGGAAAAGGAGATAAATCTCGAAGAGGATCTCCATCTTCCCGCCTCAAAGCCCGACGCGTCACAGCTCCTTACCTACCGTGCCCGCCTTCTTTCGGACAGCGTAAAGCTCATTTCAAACAAGGCCGTCATAAAGGGAGCGGCGAAGCTCGTCTGCCTTTACCTGCCCGAAGGCGACGGCGCGGAGCCCGAGACCTTTGAAAGCGTTATCCCCTTCTCCCTTATTGCCGACATACCCGGCGTTACGGAGTCCGACGAGGCAGACGTATCCTTCGAGGTGTCGGACGTAAGCGCGTCGCTTTCAAACGATTCGTCGGGGCGCACGTTTGCCGTAAGCATTACCGCCTGCGTCCGCGTGTGCGCGTACAGGCGCACGCG
This sequence comes from Clostridia bacterium, assembly GCA_017419325.1. Taxonomy (GTDB): domain Bacteria; phylum Bacillota; class Clostridia; order Oscillospirales; family RGIG577; genus RGIG577. Next base: position 3,268 of record JAFOLN010000379.1, on the reverse strand, counting down.
CCTTGAAAGCATAACGGACGCGTTCTCCACCACCCATGACCTGGAGCTTAAGAAGGACGAAACGGCCGTTTACAGCCTTTTTGAAAAGAAGGCGGCCCCGGTGAACATCCGCGACGTTATAAGCCCGCCGGAGGGCATGACGATACAAAGGGTGCCCGACATCTACTATGAGCTTTCGGCCTTCGACTCCTCCCTGAAGGCGGGCGAGATAAGGCTTTCGGCTTCGGCCGACGTGCGCGCCCTGTGCATAGGCGGCGACGGCAGTATATTCTGCGCCCAGAAGACGCTCCCCGTAAACATTTCTGTCGCGGCGCCGGAGGAAAAGAAGCCGGAGGCGTATGCGGCCGCGCCTTCCCTGGAGCTCAGCTTCAACCTCAATATGTCCGGGGAGCTTGAGATAAGGCTAAGCGGCGACGTATGGGTGAGCGTCTTTGAGAACGCGCCGTTTTCGTGCCCCGTAAAGGCCGGGGCCGAAATAAAGCCCGAAGGCGAGGGGGAGCTTCCCGCGCTGTATGCATACTTTCCCGACCGCCGCGAGACGGTGTGGGACATTGCGAAGCGGTACGGAGCGGCGCCGGAGGACATCATCGGCGCGAACAATCTTACGGCGGGCGTACAGTCCGCGCCCGACGCGGGGCATATGCTTCTTATACCGCGCATGAGGCTTTCGGGCAAATAATATAAGGAGGATGAAAAATGGAAGAATATAACCTCTACCGGAATATCGCGCGCCGCACGGGAAGCGACATTTACATAGGCGTGGTGGGGCCCGTGAGGACGGGCAAATCCACCTTCATAAAGCGGTTCATGGAGACGCTTGTCATACCGAACATTGAAAACAAGTTCCGCCGCGAGCGGGCGTATGACGAGCTGCCCCAGAGCGCGTCGGGGCGCACCATAATGACCACCGAGCCGAAATTCATCCCGGAGGAGGCCGTGAACGTAACGTTAAGCGGCAGCGCCTCCTTCAACGTGCGCATGATAGACTGCGTGGGATACGTGGTGGACGGAGCCCTCGGGCAGGAGGAGGACGGCCGCGAGCGCATGGTGCATACGCCCTGGTTCCCGGAGCCCGTCGCCTTCAACACCGCCGCCGAGATAGGCACGAAAAAGGTCATAACGGAGCACTCCACCATAGGGCTTATGATAACCACCGACGCAAGCTTCTCCGACATCCCCCGCGCCGCGTACGCGGAGGCGGAGGAGCGGGTCATAGCGGAGCTTAAGGCCATAAACAAGCCGTTTATCATACTTGTAAACTCCGCGTCCCCAGAGTCGTCCGAGGCGGTATCGCTTGCCTCGGAGCTTTCATCGCGCCACGGAGTGCCCGCGCTTTCTGTAAACTGCATGGAACTTCGGGAGGACGATATAAAGCGGATAATCGAGAAGATACTCTTCGAGTTCCCCATCCGTGAGCTTGCTTTTTATCTGCCCGACTGGCTTTCGGCGCTCCCGGAGGCGCACTGGCTGTGGCAGGCCATACTTGACGGCGTTCGGGACGCGCTCCCCTGCTCGAAGAAAATAAACGCCGCCGAAAGCATAGTAAGCGAGATCGCCCAAACGGAAAACATAAAGGGCGGCGAGCTTAAAAAGATTGATTTGGGCTGCGGCCGCGTGGACGTGCGCCTGTCTCTTGACAAGTCGCTCTATTATAAGATACTCTCCGACGAGACCGGCCTTGAGATAACCTCCGACGCGGCGCTTGTCGGCATGATAAAGGAGCTTGCCGAGGCGAAAAAGGAGTATGACAAGATAGCGTACGCCATTAGCGAGGTTAAAAGCACCGGCTACGGCATAGTGCATCCCACCGTTGAGGAAATGACGCTGGAGGAGCCCTCCATCGTAAAGCAGGGCGGCCGCTACGGCGTAAAGCTTCGCGCCTCCGCGCCGTCCATACACATGATACGCGCCGACATAGAAACGGAGGTAAGCCCCGTGGTGGGCAGCGAGAAGCAGTCAGAAGAGCTTGTAAATTATCTTCTGAGCGAATTCGAGGTGGATCCCGCGAAGATATGGGACTCCAATATATTCGGAAAGTCGCTCCATGACCTTGTAAACGAGGGCTTAAACAACAAGCTCTACAAAATGCCCGCCCCCGCCCGCGCAAAGCTTCAGGAAACGCTGGAGCGCATAATAAACGACGGCTCAAACGGGCTTATATGTATAATTCTGTGAAAAAACAAGACGGGGACGCGGCAGTCTCCGTCTTGTTTCGTTTTTAATATCAAAGCCCACGCTCCGCACGGGAGCATGGGCTTTTTTTCTTTCTTACTGTTTGTTTTCCGCTTCTTCCTTAAGAAATTCCTTATAGCGCTGCTTTTGCTCCTTCTCCATCTGTCTTATGTCGGCCATCGTTACGGCAGGCTTGTCCTCTAAGGCTCTCAGCGCCGCTTTTATGCAGGCATACTCCTCGAGACCGTATACCACCGTGCCGTCCTCGTATGTGAACTTCCATTCGTGGTCTACCGTGGGGTCAAAATTATACGTGACCTCATAGTATACGGATGCGCCCGGAGGAAGGTCGCTTACGTCCGGGTCGCCCAGCGGCTCATACCCGGCCTCCATTACCTCGCCGTCTATGGTGAGCTTCGGAAGAAGGTCGTATTCCGCAGACAGGGTCTTTGAGTTGTTCGTTATGACGCCGCACACAAAAAGCCTTGCCGTGCCGTCGTCCAAAGCCTCTATATCGGCTACCGAATCGTGTATTTCCATATATATCTCGTTTTCGTCATTTGACGAGCATGCAGAAAGGCACAGCGCCAAAATCAGAACAAAAGCCAAAAGAATCGCTGTTTTTTTATGATATTATCTCCTCCGATGCTTATTCAAGGCTTATGCGTGTCTGTCGCTGCCCATATAGAATATGGTGAAAAGGCCGGGCCCGCAGTGCGCGCCGATTATAACGCCGAGACCGCATATTTTTACTTCCTTGACCGTGGGGAACATCTCAAGCACCTTCGCCTTCATGAATTCGGCGTCGGAAAGGCAGTCGGCGTGGTTTATGAGTATGGTCTGCCCGTCGGGCTCAACGAGATCCTTTTTCATAGACTCAAGGATGCGGTTTAAGGCAATCTTTCTTCCCCTCGCCTTCGAGCCCACCGTAAGGGAGCCGTCGTCGGGCACGTAAAGCACCGGCTTTATGGAAAGCATGGAGCCGATAAGCGCCGCCGCGTTCGACACGCGTCCGCCGCGCTTTAAGTATTCGAGGTCGTCAACGGTGAAGCGGTGTATTATCTTTAACTTGTTCGCCTCTATCCACTCTATCGTT
>JAFOLN010000378.1 GCA_017419325.1 Clostridia bacterium | reverse complement strand
GTGTATCGTCTCAATTGCGGCGCAGAGCCCGTAATACGTGGGGCTCGTTATAACGACGGCCGCGGCGTCGGGATGCTTCTCCAGCGCGGCGTATACATCCGTGGGAGACGGCGGCACGAGCGCGCCCTCCGCGCCGTACTGCGCGGGAAGAAAAACGGGCACAAGCCCCAAAAGCACCGCCGCGTCTATAACGCTCTTATGGCAGCCACGGTCGAGTATGACGCGGCTCCCGGGACGCGCCGAAAGCGACAGCGCGCCGTAAATGCCAAGCGTGGAGCCTCCCGTAAGATAATGGGCGGCCATAACGCCGAACCGCTTCGAAAGGGCGCTTTGCGACTTTAAGATAACGTGCTTCGGGTCGAAAAGGTCGTCCGTAGCGTTAAGCTCCGTCACGTCGTAGGGCATGACGGGGGAGAGGTAGTTGTCCTTTAAGGCCTCGCCGCCCTTGTGACCGGGCATAAAGAACCTTATGGCGCCGCTGTGGGCAAATTCATAAAGATTATCGTATATCGTCATTGTTTTCGTTTTCGCAGTCTGCCGCAGCCGGGGTCTCTTCCTCCTCGGCCTCGGCGGTCTCGTCTTCGTTTACATAACTTTCCGTGTCGTCCTCTTCTTCGGAACGCCTTGTGAATTTGGGGAGGAAGCGTCTTATGAAGCCGCGCTTTTCGTCCTCGCCCTCTTCGTCGCCGATATAGAGCCTTAAAACGCCGCTGTCAACGAAAAGGGGATTTACGCGGAATATGACGCTGTCGCCCACGTCGCAGTTTATCTTGGTCACGTCAAGGACCACGTTGCACATGAACACGCGCCCCAGCACGCGCACCTTTTTGCCGTTTATCTCGGCATATATGCGCTTGTTTACGAAGAAGCGCTTGAAGTCGGCGAAAATATACCGCCACACGTCGCTTCCGCGGAAGGTGTCCTTCGACTTTTCCATGCCGAAGCCGTCGATATAGCCCACGGGCACGATGGCGGCGCGGGTGGCCTTCTTTACCTTGAAGACGTTCGCGTATCCCACGTTCTGACCCGGCTCAAGGTAGCGTATGTCCGCTATGTCGCCGGAAAGATACGCGATCTTATAAAGTCCCCAGTCGTTCCTTATGGGAAGGCGCCCCAAAAACGCCGAGCCTATGCGCACCGCGTCGAGCCTTGTATTCGGGAACCTGAGTGCCGCGCAGGAGTTTGCCGCGTGGCGCATGGGGAAGGAAAGACCCTCGCCCTCCATGAGGCTCAGCATGGAAAGAAACGACTCGAGCTGCACCTCGGTATACTGCTTTGAGCCAAAGGCGTTTGAAAAGTGGGTATAAACGCCCGTAAGCTCGATGTTCTCCATGAAGCGGCTTATGTTTATGACCTTGTCAAGCTCGGCGCTTCCGAAGCCGTAGCGGCCGAAGCCCGTGTCAAGCTCTATATGGGCAGGCACACGTTCGCCCGCGTCGGCGGCAATGCCGTTAAGCATAACGGCGGCTTCGTTCGAGCCGATGGTGGCCGTAAGCCCCAGCTCCACGATTTCTCTTGCCTCCGATTCAATGGCGGTGGAGCGCATGAGAAGTATCTCCTCCTCGAAGCCGCATTCCCTGAGCGCCCGCGCCTCCCAGAGTTCGCACACGGCGAACATGTCGATATCGCATTCGCGCAGGACTTCGGCGAACTTCACGATGTCAAGTCCGTAGCCGTTGCCCTTAAGCACTCCGATGACGCGCACGCCCACTCTGTCCTTTATTATCTCGATATTGGCCTTCAGCTTGTCCTTTTCGATTATAAGTGCGTTCATAGCTGCCCCCTCGGGTTTTTACTTGTTTTTCATTATGAATACCTGCTTGCGCATACGTCTGAATACGCGCTCGCCCTTGGTTATTGCAAAGTTTACGAACGGCGAGAATACAAGATTGAGCTCGCCTATAAATTCACAGAAGTCGCCGCCGAAGCCCTTCTTGAAGCGGTAGAGGCCGTATAAGGGATTGTCCTCGCTTATATCGCCCGAAACGCCGCGGAAATCGTATATGCGGCAGCCCTCCTCGATGGACCAGCGTATCATCTCCCACTGGAGGAGGTAGTTGGGCATGACGTTTCTGTATTCGTTGGAGCTTGCGCCGTAAAGGTACCAGACCTTGTCGCCGTAGCGGAGCGCGAGCGTGCCCGCGATGGGCTTTCCCTCGTAGTACGCCATGTAAAGGCGGCAGTGCTCGCCGAGCGACTCCATCATTTTTTTAAAGTAGCCCTCGGAGCGTATCATGAAGTTGTCGCGCACGCCCGTTTCAAGCATTATCTTATAAAAGTCGGGTATTTTTTCAACGCCCTCTATCTTAGTTTCAACGCCGCGCTTTTTCGCCACGCGGATGTTGTAGCGCGTCTTCGAGTGAAACTGCGCCATGACCTCGTCCTCGGTCTTTCCCTCCACGTTGAGACGGAACACATATCGCGGCTGTATGCCCTCGAAGTTCTTCGAGTCGGATATTGAGAATCCCGCGGCGCGGGCGATGCGCTCGTACTCCTTGTCGGAGGACAGAACGTCGGTGTCCATCTTAAGAACGTATGATTTGTGCTTCTTCGCAAGGGCCTTCGCGCCCGCCACAAGCTCCGTGAACGTCTTTTCGTCGTGAACGTCGCACACCGGGCCTCTCGGCGAGTACATTATGGTATAGGGAAGCCCCGGCACCTTCCTTATGAGAAGGAGCATCGTTCCCGTGATTTCGCCGTTCTCGCCGCGCACTATAACGCCCTCCCTGAGCCAGTTGTCCTTAAGTCGCGCCCAGAGCACCGACTGCATTATATTGCCCTTCTTATGGCCCTGTATGAACTGTTCATATTCGGCCGTGTTCCTGTCGTTTAAAAATTCCACTTGTTATTCTCCTTTAAATGTCTGAGGTTTCGCATCATGGCGGCCCTGCCGCGTCCCGCAAACGCCCTTCCTTTGTATTTTTCCCTGTACGTCCTGTTGGAAAGCCCTTCTAAATCTTTTGAAGAGATATAGGGCATGATATCGTAAAACTCCTTTATGTGAGTGGCCAAAAGCCCCTTGTTCCTTACGCATGCGTTAAGGCAGATGTCGCAGCCCCAGGCGTATCGCGCCGCCCGAAAGAGCCGCGCGTCCTCTGTAGAAAATTCGGCCCCGCCCTTCTGGCTTATGGAGGAAAGGCACCGCTCGCGATTAAATCCGCCGCGCCCTATCGCCCCCGTGGGACAGGCGCGCACGCACGGCGCGTCCTCGCAGCAGACGGGCGGCGTGCGGTATTCATGCGCGATGGGCGCATCGGTGACTATTTCGCCTATAAAGAACAGCTGGCCGTATTTTTCCGACAGTCCTATATCGTTCCTTCCGCGTATTACAAGGCCGCCCGAAGCGGCCAGATCCTTCTCGGCGTAGGGCGAATCGTCCGTATATGAGGAAAATCCGCAGCCGGGGAAAAGCGCGCGAAGCTCCCCGCATACTTGTGAAAGTATGCGCCCCGCAACGATGTGGTAATCGGGGCAGGAGGCGTAGCGCGTAAGAACGGCGTTCGCGGGATAGTCCGAAACGAAGTAGGGGAAAAGACATACTATCGCCGTGTCGTGACGAAAGCCGATGTTTTCGAGCTTGTGAGCATATATCACGAACTCCTTTTTTATCGGCACGACGCAGTATTCCGTTATCTGAAAGCGGCGAAGCAGGTCGCAAATAGCCAAGCTTATCACTCCTATCAGATAATTATAACAAAAATACCGCAAGAAAACACCCGCCTTGCAAAAAAATATAAATAATTTGTGCGAATTTGACAAAAGCATTGAATTTACGAG
>JAFOLN010000060.1 GCA_017419325.1 Clostridia bacterium | reverse complement strand
TTTCGCCGGGCTTATAAGCGAGGCATACGGGCGGGGCATATGCCTCGTTGCGGCGGCGGGCAACGACGGCGAGGGCGAAAACGTCATAGGCGGCCCCGCCTGTTTCGAGGAGTGCATAGCCGTTACGGCAGTCGACCGTAAGAAGCGGCGCGCGCCATTCTCAACGTCGGGCAAAAAGGCGGAGATAAGCGCCGCGGGCACGGATATCGTCTCCTGCTATAAGGGCGGGGCATACGCCGTCCTCTCCGGCACGTCCATGGCGGCGCCCATAATAAGCGGGGCGGCCGCGCTCCTTCAGGCGAAGGCGCGGGTGCGCTTCGGCCGCCGCCTTACTCCCGCCGAGGTGCGCCTCATTCTTAATATGTGCGCCGAGTCCGCGGGCGGCGGCCGGGACGAGGGGCTTGGCTTCGGCGTTTTTTCCTTTGACAGGCTCTACTACGGAGGCGGGGACGAAAGGCGGGACGTCACGCCGTCCGGGGCGAACGGGGCGCGCCCCGAAGGGGGCGTATATACGGCGAATGCCGGGATATTTTCGCCGCGTCAGAAAAAAATGTCAGAAAATGCGCGTACACTTATGCTGCTTGCCTCATTTTTACTTGAAAAGAAGCGTATCTCTATGGTAAAATGATTTCATGAATAAAATTAAGGTGGGAAAATGAATGTCAGGACACTCCAAATGGAAAAATATAATGCATAAAAAAGGTAAGACGGACGCTCAGAGGGCGAAGGTCTTTACTAAAATATCAAAGGAAATGATAATCGTCATACGCGACGGCGGCGCGGATCCCGCGTCCAACTCGAAGCTTCGCGACCTTATCGCAAAGGCAAAGCAGAACAACGTGCCCAACGACAACATCGAGCGTCTTTTAAAGCGCGCCCAGGAGGGCAAGGACTCGAACAACTACGAGGCCATGACGTATGAGGGCTACGGAAAGAGCGGCGTAGGCATAATCGTCGAGACGCTTACCGACAACAAGAACCGCACGGCGGGCGAGATGCGCCATTACTTCGACAAGTTCGGCGCGGGCCTCGCGGCTCCCGGCGCCGTATCGTGGCAGTTCGACAAGCGCGGCGTTATCGTGGTGCCCAAAGATGCGGGCGGTGAGGACGACGTTATGATGGCGGCTCTCGACGCAGGCGCGCTCGACTTCTCCACCGAGGATGAATCGTATGAGATACTGACCGCGCCCGAGGATTTCGACGCGGTGCGCGCGGGTCTTACCGACGCGGGCTTTTCATATGAATACTCCGAGATAGAGATGGTGCCCCAGAACTACATAACCGTCGAAAGCGAGGACGATATTGAGTCCATGAGAAAGCTCCTTGAGATGCTCGAGGACAACGACGATGTGCAGAATGTGTACCACAATATGGAGAATGAACCCGAATAAGAGACAAAAAGGCGGACGTACATCGTCCGCCTTTTTTAATATCCGGGGAAGCCCCAAAAAGCCTTCCCTTTTGAGAGGAAGGCGCGACGGATGAGGCGTCCCGCCTGCAATCCGCGCCAACTTTGCCCCAAGTGTGGAAAGCCACCCCATCGTGTCATTCTGAGCGAAGCGAAGAATCTCCCGCAATGTGCTTCCGGCGCGAAGCGAAACTTCCAAAATAAGGCTCCCTTGCTGAACCGCCCCAAAAAATCCGCTTCGCGTATTTTCCGGGGGCCCCGGGCGGGAGCTGTCTGCGAAGCAGACTGAGGGATTGTAAAGTCTTCAAGACGCGCCGACTTTTCCCTAAACTCAAGAAGCTTCCCCCATGTCATTCTGAGCCGCAAAGCGGCGAAGAATCTCACATACAAAGACTTTAAAATTACTCTTTGCAGATTTGCAAAGCCCTTTTTCTGCTTTAACAACATTTCTTTTTAGAACCACGGTTCTAAAGACTTCGGTCGCCTGCCGGCGGGGCCTGCTTTTGTAACCTCAGACCGCCCCGAAAAATCCGCTGCGCGTA
>JAFOLN010000059.1 GCA_017419325.1 Clostridia bacterium | reverse complement strand
ATGGCGTCCTGATGCGAGCCGGAGAAGGCCGCGAACACCAGCTTGCCCGAATAGGGCTGGCGGTCGTATACCTGCATCCTCGTGACTCTCTCGTAGAGGCTTGCGATGGAGGGCATATCCGTAAAATCGAGCCCCGGCTCAACGCCGTGGGTGTAGAGGTTCAAGGCAAGCGTAACTATATCCACGTTGCCCGTGCGTTCGCCGTTTCCGAAAAGAGTGCCCTCTATTCTGTCCGCGCCGGCAAGAAGTCCGAGCTCGGAGTCGGCCACGGCGCAGCCGCGGTCGTTATGCGGATGGAGCGAAACGACTACGTTCTCTCTGTACTTTAAGTTGTCGCACATATATTCCACCTGATCGGCGTAAACGTGGGGAGAGGAGAGCTCCACCGTTACGGGAAGGTTTATTATGGCCTTTCTGTCGGCGGTGGGCTTCCATACGTCAAGTACGGCGTTGCATATCTCAAGGGCGAACTCCGGCTCCGTGCCCGTGAAGGACTCGGGGGAGTATTCATAGCGGTATTTCGCGCCGGTCTCGGCGGCTATCTTTTCAAAGAGCTTCGCGCCCTCGATGGCTATCTCGATTATTTCCTCCTTGGGCTTCTTAAAGACCTGCTCGCGCTGGGCAAGGGAGGTGGAGTTGTAAAGATGAACCACGGCGTTCTTGCAGCCCTCAAGCGCGTCGAACGTCTTTCTTATGATATGCTCGCGGCTCTGGGTCAGCACCTGTACGGTAACGTCGTCGGGTATCATGTTCTTCTCTATGAGCGTGCGTAAAAAAACGTACTCCGTGTCCGAAGCCGCGGGGAAGCCGACTTCTATTTCCTTAAAGCCTATCTTTACAAGAAGCTTGAAAAAGTCCAGCTTCTCCTCAAGGCTCATGGGCGTTATAAGCGACTGATTGCCGTCGCGGAGGTCAACGGAGCACCAGATGGGCGCGCGGTCAACATAGGGCTTGTCGGCCCATTTCCTTTGGGGATTTTTCACGGGGAAGAACTGCCGTGTATATTTTTTCGCGTTTACCATAATTATAATCTCCTTATTTTCCGCCCTAAAGCGGCCGGCAATGCGCGGGGGCGGGCAGGGCCTGCGATGAGGCCCTCCCGTTTTCGCATATTAGTTGTTTATCAGCTTGTCCTCGTCGCTCCAGCTGTAAAGCTTTCTTATATCCTTGCCTATTACCTCGCTGGGATGCTCGGATGCGCGCTTTCTCATGGCGTTGAAGTGTACCTGCGAGCCTGCGTCGGACATCTCAAGTAAGAATTCCTTTGCGAAGGAGCCGTCCTGTATGTCGGACAGTATCTTCTTCATGGCCTTCTTCGTGTCTTCGGTTATGATCTTCGGGCCGGTGATGTAGTCGCCGTACTCAGCGGTGTTGGAGATGGAGTAGCGCATGCCCTCGAAGCCGCTCTGATAGATAAGGTCAACGATGAGCTTCATCTCATGGATGCACTCGAAGTATGCGTTTCTCGGGTCGTAGCCTGCCTCAACGAGGGTCTCGAAGCCTGCCTGCATGAGGGCGCATACGCCGCCGCAGAGAACTGCCTGCTCGCCGAAGAGGTCGGTCTCGGTCTCGGTGCGGAAGGTGGTCTCAAGAACGCCTGCGCGCGCGCCGCCGATGCCGAGAGCATATGCAAGGCCTATCTCGAGAGCGTCGCCCGTTGCGTTCTGCTCAACTGCGATAAGGCAGGGAACGCCCTTGCCAGCCTGGTACTCGCTTCTTACGGTGTGGCCGGGGCCCTTGGGGGCGATCATTATTACGTTTACGTTCTTCGGGGGCTTTATGCAGCCGAAGTGGATGTTGAAGCCGTGAGCGAATGCCAGCGTCTTGCCCTCGGTGAGGTTGGGCTCGATGGATTCCTTATAAAGCTTCGCCTGCTTCTCGTCGTTTATGAGTATCATGATGAGGTCGGCCTTCTTTGCCGCCTCAGCCGCGGTGTATACCTTTAAGCCTGCGGCCTCAGCCTTTGCCCAGCTCTTGCTGCCCTCGTAGAGACCTACGATTACGTTTACGCCGGATTCCTTTAAGTTAAGGGCGTGAGCGTGGCCCTGCGAGCCGTAGCCGATGATTGCGACGGTCTTGCCGTCCAGCTTCTGAAGGTTGCAGTCCTGCTGATAATAGATTTTCTGCATAGTGATTAACTCCTTTAAGTAATAATTTTTAATATATTGATTTTAAATTGGTGTTACAACAAAAAACGCCTTCATCTCCCTGTTATCCGCAAAATAACGCAAAGAGACGAAAGCATTAAACCCATAAGCTTTAAAAACTTCCGCGGGACCACTCTTCTTCGCCCCCAAAAAAGGGACGCGCTCGGGCGCAGTCACGCCTTAACTCTGTTACGGGAGTTCCCGTCCGCAGCTAATCTCGCAAAAACGCGATTTCAATGCAGCCGCTCCGTGGTGAGTTTGGCGATACTCTGCCGATGCCTTGCACCGCCCGGCATCTCTCTGAAGGCAGAAGGCCGTTCGCCTACTACTCCACATCATTGCGTTTATTTAGATAAAGCTATTATATTACCTATTTTTTCGCTTGTCAACCTTTAAAAAGAGAATTTGGCTCCCTGTTTTCCGCACGGACGGGAAAGCGGGAAAAATTTACGATTGTATGATTTATTTTTTACAGGTGTCTTGACAGCTTTGAACTGCTGTGCTACCATGCAGGTAACGAAGCAATCACATATTCTTTCAGAAATGAGGCTGACTATGGAAAAAACAATAAATGAGATCCGCAGACTTGCGAAGGAGAGAGACGCGGTAATACTTGCGCATTACTACGTTGACGGCGCTGTGCAGGATATTGCGGACTACGTGGGAGATTCCTTCTATCTTGCCAAGGTCGCAAAGAAGGTGCAAAACAGGACCATCGTTTTCTGCGGCGTTACCTTTATGGGCGAGAGCGCATGCATCTTAAGCCCCGACAAGACGGTGCTTGTGCCCGATATGGGCGCGGTGTGCCCCATGGCGCTCATGGTGGACGAGGAGGAGATAAAAAGAGTGCGCGGCGAATACGACGATCTGGCGGTCGTGTGCTATATAAACTCCATGGCGGCAACGAAGGCGCTTGTGGATGTGTGCGTGACCAGCTCGAACGCCCTCGACATCGTAAGAAAGCTGCCCCAGAAGAACATATACTTCATCCCCGACCAGAACCTGGGAAGCTGGATCGCGTCTCAGATGCCCGAAAAGAACTTCATTTTCGGGAAGGGCTACTGCCCCATACATCATGTGATAAGCCCCGGGGACGTTGAGGAATACAGGGCGAAATATCCCGGCGCTCCGGTGCTCGTTCATCCCGAGTGCCCCCTTGAGGTGAGCCGCATGGCGGATTACGTGGGCAGCACCAGCGGCATAATAGAGCGGGCCGCAAAGGGAAGCGAAAAGGAGTTCATCGTATGCACCGAGTCGGGCGTGGGCCATAAGATGCGCGCGCTGTGCCCCGACAAGACGTTCCACTTCATAGAAAAGAAGATATGCGACGACATGAAAAAGATAACGCTTGAGAAGGTGCTTGAGTGCCTTAAGACAAACGAGCCCCGGGCGCACGTGCCGGAGGACGTAAGATTAAAGGCTCAGAAGTCGCTTGACCGTATGCTTGAGCTTGGCGCAAAATAAGAGGTTTTTACCGAGGAGACAGCAAAATGAGTTACAAAACCGATATTCTTATCGTGGGCAGCGGCGTGGCAGGCCTTTACTGCGCATTGAAGCTCCCGCCGGATAAGAAGGTCACAGTCATAACGAAGGCGGGACTTGAGGAGTGCGATTCGTGGCTTGCCCAGGGCGGCATATGCGTGCTTTTAAACGAGGAGGACTACGACGCCTATTATGAGGACACCCTGCGGGCGGGACACTATCAGAACGACCGCAGCTCCGTTGATATAATGATTCGTTCGTCGAGGGAGCTTATACGCGACCTTGTAAGCTACGGCGTTGAGTTCGAGCGTGACAAGAACGGAGAGCTTCTCTTCACGAAGGAGGGCGCCCATTCCGCCCCGCGCATACTCTTCCACGAGGACGTGACGGGCAAGGAGATAACGAGCACGCTCCTTGAGGCGGTGCAGAGGCTCCCAAACGTCTCCATATACGAGCACACCACCATGATAGACATAATCACCTCGGAGGGGCGCTGCCAGGGCATAGTGGCCCTTGTGAACCCCGAAAGCGAGCTTGCCCAGAGCTGCGCGGGCGGCCCCGAAACGGACGACGGCAGGCTCATCCTTGCCATGGAGGCCACGGAGGTTGTATGGGCCTGCGGCGGCATAGGGGGACTTTTCGAGCATTCGACGAACTTCCCGCATCTTACGGGCGACGCGCTCGGCATAGCGATAAAGCACGGCATAAGGCTCCGCGACCCCGAATACGTTCAGATACACCCCACCACGCTCTATACGGGCAAGCAGGGCAGGTCGTTTCTCATATCCGAGTCGGTAAGAGGCGAGGGCGGCATACTTTTAAACAGTAAGGGCGAGCGTTTCGTTGACGAGCTTAAGCCCCGCGACGTGGTGAGCAAGGCCATATTCGATGAGATGGAAAAAACGGGCGAAAAGCACGTATGGCTCTCCATGGAGAACATCCCGAAGGACACGATTCTCCACCACTTCAAAAACATATATGAAACGTGCCTGAAGGCGGGCTACGACGTAACGAAGGAGCCCATTCCCGTGGTGCCGGCGCAGCATTACTTCATGGGCGGCGTCGATGTAAACAGCGACAGCAGAACGTCCATGCCCCAGCTCTACGCCGTCGGCGAGACGAGCTGCAACGGCGTTCACGGCGCGAACCGCCTCGCAAGCAATTCGCTGCTTGAGAGCCTCGTTTTCGCCCAGCGGGCGGCGGTAAGGATAGGCGAGGAGTTCGCCGACAAGACGACCGACCCCGAGGCCACCCGTAATATCGACCTCGGCCGCTACAAGAACACGAAAAAGGTTTTCGAGGACTATAAAACAAGCATCCTTAAGGAAGTTGAGAGGATAGAAAAATGAACGATATAACCATGAAGCTTCAGGCTGACAAATATATAAAAACGGCGCTTGAGGAGGACATCACAAGCGAGGATATATCCACCTGCTCCGTTATGCCCGAGCCCCGCGCGGGCGCGGTAGACCTCATTGCAAAGCAGGACGGCGTTATAGCGGGACTTTATGTGTTCGCCCGCGTGTTCGAACTTCTTGACCCCGCGTCGCGCACGGAGTTTTTCGTAAGCGACGGCGACAGGGTGAAAAAGGGGCAGACGCTTGCCGTGGTTCACGCGGACATAAGGGTGCTTCTCTCCGGCGAGAGGACGGCACTCAACTACCTTCAGCGCATGAGCGGCATCGCAACGTATACACGCGAGGTGGCGAAGCTCCTTGAGGGCAGCCGCACGACGCTTCTTGACACGAGAAAGACCACGCCCAACAACAGGATATTCGAAAAGTATGCCGTTCGCATGGGCGGCGGCTCGAACCACCGCTTCAACCTTTCCGACGGCGTTATGCTCAAGGACAACCACATCGCGGCGGCGGGCGGCGTCGCAAAGGCCGTTAAAATGGCAAAGGAATACGCCTCCTTCGTCCACAGGATAGAGGTGGAAACGGAGGATCTCGACATGGTGAGAGAGGCCGTGGAGGCGGGAGCCGACATCATTATGCTTGACAACATGGACCATGAGACCATGGCAGAGGCCATAAAAATAATAGACGGAAGAGCAAAGACCGAGTGCTCCGGAAATGTTACGAAGGAAAACATTGCAAAGCTCGCGGATCTAGGCGTGGACTATATCTCCAGCGGAGCGCTTACGCATTCCGCGCCCATACTTGACATTTCCATGAAGCATCTGAGGCAGGAGGATTGAATTGGGAAAGCTCAGAACAGAAGAAAGAAGGAATCGGATACTTGAAATAATAGAGGCAAGCTCCGAGCCGCTGTCGGGGAGCTGTCTTGCCGATATGCTCGGCGTGAGCAGACAGGCGGTGGTGACGGATATCGCCATACTTAAGAGCCGCCACCCGAACATCATGTCCACGAGCCGCGGCTACCTCATGCTTCGCGCCGACAAGTGCCGCCGCGTGTTCAAGGTGATGCATACGGACGAGCAGACGGGCGACGAGCTTATGGGAATAATTGAGCTGGGCGGACGTGTCACGGACGTGTACGTGGAGCATAAGGTCTACGGCACCATAAGAAAGCCGCTGGACATCTGCTCGAAGCGGGACGTGGACCATTTTCTTGAGGACCTCCGCAGCGGAGTGTCAACGCCGCTTAAGAACATAACGAACGGCTACCATTTCCACACGATAGAGGCAAAATCCGAAGCGGTGCTTGACGAAATTGAGGCGTCCCTTAAAAAGAAGGGCTACCTTATAGAGAGCCGCGAGTCCGTCATCATGTATGAGCCGAAAAATTACAGCAAGGCCTGAAGGCGAGGCCTCCCGCGCCGAGAGGCGGGCGTTCATATAACGGCCTGCGACCCGCAGCGCGAAACGGGTGGCTTAAATGTCGGGGCATAAAAGCGGGATAACGGGCGTCCGGTGAAAAACGGGCGCCCGTTTTTTTGGGGGGCGTCCCTGCAGGCTTCTTCCGCGGGCGACGCTTATGGCTTTTTTTGGGGAGAAACCTGCGTTTCCGTATTGAAAGCCCCGCCCGATTCATGTATAATTTACCTTGTGTAAACGTATTTATGCCTTTTGGCCCGATGGAGCGCGGCGCATGTGAAAAACGCCGCAGGTCACGGCATATTATCATTAGCTTGACCTGCGTTTTGCCGCGGCCCTTGATATTATCTAAGTGAATATATAAAGCGCAGAATCGGACGAGGATACGGCCCCCAAAAATCCGTGAGGAGGCACACCATGCCATGAAGCGGCCGGGGACGAACCGACGCGCGGGACCCTGCGCCGTACCCGGCGGGAAAGGTGCTTTTGAAAGGAGCGTACAGGCTTATGATACGTGAAAGAAACCGGTGGCTCATTTTTATATTGATATTGCTCATTATTGCCGCGGGCATAGGGGGATTCTGGGCGGGAAAAAGCGCTGAGTCTTCAAAGTATCGGGCGGAACGCGAACTAAACGTACTGCTGAACCGCAGTGAGCTTGAGGGCCTGGGCGAGATCGAGGGTACCGTGTACGTTACGGGACATAAGAGCCCCGACTCCGATACTGTCGGAAGCTCCATAGCATACGCCGTCCTGCTTCAAAAGCTTGGCTACGACGCGCGCCCCGTGGTCTTGGGAGATATCAACAATGAAACGAAATTCATACTGGAGTCCGCCAAGCTGGACGTGCCCGAGCTTATGGAGGACGCCTCCGGCTCAAACATGATACTCGTTGATCACAGCGAATATATACAGTCCGCAGACGGCCTGCAGAATGCGAATATCGTGAGCATTATCGATCATCACGGAGACGGTAGCGTAACGACAGGCAATCAGCTTATCTATGACGCGCGCCCGCTTGGTTCGACGGCCACGATCATCTGGATACGCTATCGCAATTACGGTCTGGAGCCGGACGGGCAGACCGCGCTCGTTATGATGGGCGCAATTCTTTCGGACACGAAAAATCTTATGTCCAAGACGACGACTTATGCGGACAGTGAGGCGCTGAAAGCGCTCAGCGGTATCGCGGGCATATCGGATACCGACGCTTTTTATCAAAAGATGTATGAGGCGTCAATTTCTTACGACGGCATGACGCCGCAGGAGATATTCAAAAGCGACTACAAGGAATACGAGAGCGGCGGCAAAAAATACGCCATCGGCTGCATAAACGCGTATGACGAGCAGGGAGGAAGGGACATGGCAAAAACAATGAAAGAGCTTTTTTTGTCGCTCCCCGCGGATGACGAGCCGGATATGGCATTCGCTCAGATCAATATTTTTAATGACGGCGTCGACGTTACCTACATCGTTCCCTCCGATGAGGCGGCGGCAGAGGTGATAGAAGCCGCATTCGGGGACAGCGCGGTCTTTGACGGGACCGCGTACAGACTGGAGCCCGGCATTTCAAGAAAGCAGGTATTGGTGCCGGCAATTACAGACGTTCTGGCGGCTTATCCGAAGGAGTAGCCTGCTTATAAGCAAAAAGGAATAAGTATAAAAAATGGCTCCCCATTTGAGGGGAGCCTTTTTCTTTTCTAATTCATATCGAACTCCACGGCGGCGCATTTTGCCGTATAAGGCCCGGAGTTTATCCATATGATTTTTGTCTTTTCTCCGGCGGGCATATCGGCCGTGCCGGGGGATGTGAGCACCTTTAAGCCCTTCATCTGAAGCCCGAACTTGTCATACGACGCAACAAATACGGGGGAGGCGGCAGAAACGCTGCCCGAGACGGTTATAAGGGAGCCGTCACGTATCACCTTAACGGAATCGTCCGAATTGTCGGCCGCGCGTATGATAAATCCTCCGCGGCAGTGGAGCGCGGCGTCGGTAAGAGCGTCGTTTGCGTAGCCTATCTTTATTTTATGCCATTCGTCCTCCGTGCCGGCGTAATATACGTCGGTGATGCCTTGACACCCATCGAAGGCAAAATCGTCTATGTATTTTACATAGGCGGGCATGTAGATCTGTTCAAGGGCGGTGCAGAACTGGAAGGCGATCTCGTCTATTATCTGCACGCTTTTCGGTATCTCAACGTATTTGAGGGACTTGCAGCCGTAGAAAACGGCGCGGTCTATTCGCTCGACGCCCTCGGGTATGATTACAGAAGTAAGCGCTTCGCATTCATGGAACGCCGACTCGCCTATGGACGTTACGCTGTCGGGAATGTCTATCGACGAAAGAGACGTGCAGCCCCAAAACGCGCCGTTTCCTATGTATGTCGCGCCCTCGGGGATATAGACGCTCTCAAGCGCGCTGCAGCCGCTGAATGTAAAGTCGCCCACGCCCGGCGTGCCTTCGGGCAGCTTTATCGATTTAAGAGAAGCGCAGTCTGTAAACGCGTCATCGGCAACTAAGGTCACGCCGTCCTTGAATGTAAACTCCGTAATGCTTTTATCTTTAAAGGTGATGAGCGCGTTTCCCATGTAGAGCACGCCGCTTTCCCAGTTCGAGTCGTCATTGTAATACGCGGTGCCTTCAAACGCGCTGCCGCCTATATGGGTAAGAGAGGATGGGAGGCGGATATCCTTAAGGTCGGAGCACACCCAGAATGCACAGTAATCTATATCCGTAACGCCGTCCGGTATGTTTATGCTCTCAAGTGAGACGCATTCGTAGAACGCGTGGTCGCCTATGCGGGTAAGGGTAGAGGGCAGGCTTACCGATTTAAGATAGTGGGCGCTTGCAAACATGGAGTCGGGGATTTCCGTGACGCCCTCGGCGATCTCGACGGACGTAAGTGCGTGACAGTTGCTGAAGGCGTTCTCGCCCAGACTCTTAGCGGTGGACGGGATGCTTACCGTTTTTATAAGGTCGCAGCCGTCAAAGGCAAGGCTGCGTATTTCGGTCACGCCCTCGGGTATAACGACGGACGTCAGCTTATCGCATTCAGAAAACGCAAAGTCTCCTATTACGGTCACGCCTGACGGGATGACGTATGTTCCGGTCTTCCCGCCGGGACAGCACACAAGCTCCGATTTATCCTTCGTAAAGAGCACTCCGCCAACTGACGTATATGCGCCGTTTGACGGCGAGACGTTTATTTCTTCGAGGCTTTCGCATCTTGTGAAAGCAGGTTCAATGAGCGTAACACTTGCGGGGACGGTTATGCTTGTAAGCGACGTACAGCCATCAAACGCGCTCATGCCAATCTCCGTAATGCCCTCGCCCAAAGTAACGGACTGTAGGTCGGAGCAGCCGTAGAACGCTTCTCTCACAAGAGACTTTACGCTTCCGGGGACGCTTATCTCGGTCACGGGGCTTCCGGTAATGACCAAAGAGCCGAGGGAGGTAAGCGTATTCGGCAGCGTCAGCCTTTTAAGCTTCCAGCAATTTCCGAAGGCATAGTCGCCCACGGTCTCTACGCCCTCGGGCAGTTCTACGGATTTTAAAACATGGCACCCCTCGAAGGCATGTGCACCTATAGTTTTTACGGTCTTCGGTATCGTAAGCGAATTCAAAAGCTCGATATTGAAAAAAGCATAAGGCGCTATAGCCGTTACGGGCAGGCCGTCTATCGTTTCGGGTATGTCTGCTCCCGTGACGCTTTGAGTCGCGCCTGTTATCGTTATCTCGCCGTCCGATATTTCATAGGAAATGACGCCCGTCTTCACGGGATAAGTAAGCTCTCCCTCGGCAAGTCCTGCGGCGGGCAGGAGCGTCGCCGCCATAAAAAGGGCGAGCACGATGCATATTATCTTCTTTTTCATAACTTGCTCCTTCTTTCGTCGTTTTATTTCTTTAGCAGGTGTTTAAAGTGATTTAAATGTATTATCTGTTGAGCCAGTTGCGAAGAATCATTGACATCTGGGCTCTTGTCACGCTGCCGGAGGGGGCAAAGCTGCCGTCGGCGTTTCCGTTGAAAATGCCATATGCCGCCGTCCAGCTCACGGCCTCCCTGTATCCTGCTGATATGCTTTGCGCATCGGTGAATTTTTCAATATCTGCTCTCTTTGACGTATCAAGGTTCAGATACTTTGCGCAGCCGTACATCGCCGAGGCAAGCTCCTCGCGGCTTATGGTGTCGTCGGGTCTGAAGCTGCCGTCTTCGAACGACGGAAGCACGCCCGCCTCATCTGCCCACGCGGCGGCCTTGAACCACCATTCCGAGCCGTTCGAATCGGTAAAGCGGGCGGCGGACTTCGCCTGCGGCTCTCCGGCCAGCCTGCAGAGGAGAGTTGCGGTCATTGCGCGGCTTATATTTGCGTCCGGGGCAAATTCGCTGCCCGAAACGCCTCTCATCAGACCGTTCAGATACGAATAATACACGCTGCCCGAGAACCACGCCTCACGGCCCACGTCGGTAAAGAGCTGATAATCCTTTGCTATTTCATTGGTGTTTTTTGTATGGATAAGGTCGGGCTGTGTATTTATGCCGTTCCCGGCGTCTCTTTCGGCTATTTCTTCAAGATACGCGCCTATGGGCGTGCCGTCCATGCGGCAGGATCTGCTTATAAGCATGGACTGGCTTGAAATATCGGCGCCCGCTACAAAATAGTTGCCGAAGGTGCCCCGCGCGCCTGCGCCCGCCATGAGTACCTTATAGCCCGTATTCTCCAGAATTATTCTGTCGCCATCGGCGCTCCTCTCGGAATAAGGGTAGGCGACGGTTTCGGGCATTTTGCCCGTCCAGCCGTTAATGCACTGTACCGCCAGGTCGTAATCCTTTTTAACGACCCCGGCAAACGCCTCCGCCGATTCGTTTTCCATCATGCGCATGCCGACGCGGCCGTCGACTGCGTAAGCGTGAAGGCCGTATGTGTGAGAGCATATGTTTATTTCCCCGCTTCTCTGCATTTCGGCAAGCTCCTCCCAGGTGCAGTAGGGAGCGGGTTCGCCGTCTCTTGTGCCGCCCGAGCTGAGAGTGTCCCACGCGGCGTCTATCCGCGCGCCGATTATATTGAAATCGGCTTTCATATTGTATTTTTTAAGAAGCGGCCATGCGTTTGTGTAAACGCCCAGGGTGCCGTCGTCGATGGATATGATGACTGCTTTTTTTGGCAGGCTTTTTTTGCCCTCGAGATGACGAATGAGGTCATCGGAGGTGACGGCGGCATAGCCGTTGTTTTTAAGCCATATAAGATCATTCTCGAAGTCCTTCGGGGAAATGGAGTATTCCTCAAATTCAACGCCGTTTTTTATATCCTCGTCGGATATGAAGTTATGGTACATGATAACGTAAACGGAGGAAATATCATCGGGAGAGGCGACCGGCGAAAAGGGCCCGGAGAGGTCCGCTCCGCTTTTTTGGAGCTTGTAATAATACACGTTCGGATATTTCGCCGTATCGTCACGATATGAGCCGACGGCCGAGCTGCCTATATATTCGTAGGTTCCGTCGGGGCTGCCGCTTCTGAAAACCTTATAATCGGCTTTTTCGCTGTTGTCCCACAAAATCATAACATTGTCGGGATCCTGCCATACAGCTCTTTCCGCAGCGCCTGCGTTTACGCCGAGGGAGAGGCACAGAAGCAAGACCAAAATAATCGAAAATACACTCTTTTTCATTCAATTACCCCTGTCTTTAAATATAGTTTTTATCGAAAATTAAAAATTGGCATAGAAACCTCTTTATAAGTATACAGCACATTTATGATTATTTCAACAAATAACAGGACGCGCCAAAGGCTGAAAACAGGACGGCTTTATTTGACCTTGCGGGCGCGGAGTGGTATAATATATACCGCATTTCTCTATAAACGAAGAAGGAAGGATTAAAAATGAAAAAGCTGATTATTTCTTTACTGATATTCGCGATGATAATAGTATCCTGCGCCTGCGGGACGCAGAAGGACGCCGACACGGCCGCGGACACGGACGCACAGCAGACATCGGAAGAAACGGCGGCGCCAGACAAGTCCATGGGAAGCGAGAATCCTTCGCAGGATTACAGCGATGTTGTCGGCTCCTGGCGCGAGGCGGGAACAGAGAACGTGATAACCGTATACGAAAACGGCGGCTTTATGATGGACGGTACCATGGGACACTACGACGGCTACCTCGTTTATACCGAAGAGGAGGACGGGGACAACATGTGGGCGCCGGTGCCGAGATACGATATGTACCTTGAGAACAACGAGCCCCTTGAGGGCGCAAGCCTCACAACCGACCCCGAGCATCCGGGGCAGCTCGTTTTCGTAATGGGCGCGGGCGCCCAGCTTTTCGACCGCGAGGGCGAGCTTTTTATAAAGTCCAACGACAACGCGGGGGTGTCGTATGTAAACGAGTATACATATTCCATCGAGTCCGATCAGCCGAGGTCGGAGCTTATAGTATACACCGACTCCAGCCTTACGGAGCTTGCCGTATTGAATCTTACGTTTGTCGACGCCGATGACGAAGGAAACGTGACCTTCGAAACAGAGGAGCTTTACAGCCTGCCGACGTTCGGCGCGGACGACGCGCTTATACTTAACGTACCGCTTTTCGGCACAATACCGAACTGCGGCCTTTCCTGCGTAAACGAGCAGGGCGTAAAGAAGTATTTCGCCATAGAGCAAAGCGGCATGGACGGCTCCATACTGCTTACGCCCTTTACCCCGGCCAAGTAATATGACGGGGGAAGACCTTTCGGGCATCGTCCTGTTTCGCGGCATGACGACCGATGAAACAAAGGAGGCGCTTTCGGCCCTTTTCGCCCGTGAGAAAACGTATAAAAAGGGCGGGCTTATAATGCGCGCGGGCAGCGTTACAAATAATATGGGCATAGTCCTTTCGGGGAGCGTAAGCATAGAAAGCGTGGACGCCTGGGGCGGCTGCACGATTTTGAGCCACGTCCCCGAAAGGGGCTTTTTCGCGGAGACATACGCCCTTCTTCGGGACGAGGTCATGCTTGTGGACGTGAGGGCAAACGAGGACTGCCGCATAATGCTTCTTGATATGACGCGCCTTCGCCCCGGAGGGGACGACCCCGGGGACTGGCACAGAAAGCTTACGGCGAACCTGCTTTCCATATCGCTTCAGAAGAACCTTACCCTGTCGGCGAGAAGCTTTCACACCGCGCCCCGCACCATACGGCGGCGGGTGCTCTCGTATCTGAGCCACATCGCCATAAGGGAGCATAAGAGCCAATTTGAGATACCCTTTGACCGAAGGCAGCTTGCCGATTATCTCAGCGTGGAGCGCACCGCGCTGTCAAAGGAGCTTTCAAGGATGCAGAAGGAGGGGCTGATTTCCGTAAAGAAGAACAGGTTTACCCTCTATGACGTTTCCGGATTTTTGGAATGACAAAAACGAAAGAGAGGCCTTTTATGAAAAGTCATGGAAGGCCTTTTATCGCGCCCGGCTCATAAAGTAATTGAAAAAAGAAAATATATGTGATATACTTAATTTTATACATACAAGTTTGATTTGGAGGTAGACATTCATGGGAGAGAAATTTTACATCACCACGCCGATTTACTTCCCGTCGGCAAAGCTGCACATTGGCCATGCCTATTCCACCGTGGCGTGCGACGCCATCGCGCGCTACAAGCGAATGCGCGGCTATGACGTGATGTTTCTTACCGGCACCGACGAGCACGGACAGAAGATAGAGAGAAACGCTCAGGCCGCCGGAGTCACGCCCAAGGAATATGTTGACGATATAGTTGCATCGATAAAGGATCTTTGGAAGCTTTTCGACATATCGAACGACCGCTTCATCCGCACCACGGACGAATACCACGAAAAGGCCGTTCAGAAGATATTCCAGAAGCTTTACGACAAGGGCGACATCTATAAAAGCTCCTACGAGGGCTGGTACTGTACGCCGTGCGAGTCCTTCTGGACGGAGCATCAGCTTGTGAACGGCAAGTGCCCCGACTGCGGCCGCGACGTTGAGCTTACGAAGGAGGAGAGCTACTTCTTCAAGCTCTCGAAGTACAACGACCGCCTCATAGACCTTATAGAGAACAACCCGAACTTCATCCTGCCCCAGAGCCGCGCGAACGAAATGCTTCAGAACTTCCTCCGTCCCGGACTTGAGGATCTTGCCGTTTCGCGCACCTCGTTCAAGTGGGGCATACAGGTGCCCTTCGACGACAAGCACATAATATATGTATGGATAGACGCGCTCTCGAACTACATCACCGCCATGGGCTATCTTTCCGACGACGACGCGGACTTCAAAAAGTACTGGCCCGCGGACGTTCACGTTATGGCGAAGGAGATCGTGCGCTTCCATACGATAATCTGGCCCGCAATGCTGATGGCGCTGGAGCTGCCGCTGCCGAAGCAGGTATTCGGTCACGGCTGGCTTGTTTTAGGCGACGAAAAGATAAGCAAATCAAGGGGCAACGTGGTCGATCCCGTAGTATTATGCGGTAAATACGGCACCGACGCCATGAGATACTTCCTGCTTCGTGAGGTGCCCTTCGGTCAGGACGGCGTATTCTCAACCAAGGCTTTAATAAACCGCATAAACTCCGACCTTGCGAACGACCTCGGAAACCTTGTGTCGCGCACGGTCGCAATGGTCATAAAATACTTCGGCGGCACGCTTCCGGAGTCAAGACGCGCGGAGCCCATAGACGAAACGCTCAGCGCTCTCGCCGCGGAGGTGCGCGAAAAGATGTGCGAGCATATGGACAGCTACAACTCGCCACTCGCGCTCACCGAGATATGGAGATTCGTGTCCCGCACGAACAAATACATCGACGAGACGGCTCCGTGGGTGCTTGCAAAGAACGAGGAGGACCGCGACAGGCTTGCGACGGTGCTCTATAACCTTTGCGAGAGCATCCGCCACATCGCCGTGATGATCGCGCCCTTCATGCCCACCACCTCGAAAAAGATTCTTGAGCAGATAGGCGCAGAGGGCGAGGCGCTTACGTCGTTCGACAGCCTGGGCACGTTCGGCGCGTCGTCGCCCACGCTTACCGTAAAGAAGGGCGAGGTGCTCTTCCCGCGCATCGACCTTAAAAAAGAGCTGGCCGAGCTTGAAGCGGCTAAGAAGTAAGAGGGCTCCGGTATGCTTTTTGACACACATGCCCACTACGACGACAGAAAATTCGACGAGGACCGCGACGCGCTCCTTTCGTCCATGCCCGAGCACGGCATATCGCTTATTTTGAATCCCGGCTGCGACCCGGAGTCCTCGAAAAAGGCGGTGGAGCTTTCGGAGAAGTACCCCTTCATGTATGCCGCCGTGGGAACCCATCCCCATGAGGCGGAGGCGGCCACCGAGGAGGACATGGCGCTTTACGCCGAGCTTTCAAAGCGAGAGAAGGTCATGGCCATAGGGGAGATAGGGCTTGACTATTATTACGACATGTCGCCCCGTGACATACAGAAGAAGTGGCTCGACCGACAGCTTTCCCTTGCGGGGGAGCTTTCGCTGCCCGTTATAATCCATGAGCGCGAAGCCGCGCAGGACGTATTTCAGGCCATAAAGCGTCACGCGCCGAAGGTGCGCGGCGTATACCACTGCTACTCGGGGAGCTATGAAATGGCGCGGGAGATAATGAAGCTGGGGTATTACATCTCGTTTACCGGCTCCATAACCTTCGCAAACGCCCATAAGCTTCGTGAAGTGGTAAAAAAAGTGCCGCTTGAGCGCATCATGATAGAGACGGACTCGCCGTA
This sequence comes from Clostridia bacterium, assembly GCA_017419325.1. Lineage (GTDB taxonomy): Bacteria > Bacillota > Clostridia > Oscillospirales > RGIG577 > RGIG577. Next base: position 726 of record JAFOLN010000059.1, on the reverse strand, counting down.
TCTTACGCCCGCGCCGTATCGCGGCAGGCGAAACGATTCGACCCGCGTTCATCTCGTGGCCGAGATGATAGCCGAGCTTCACGGCGTGACTTATGAGGAAGTGGCCGAGACGGCCATGAAAAACGGAAAAGAGCTTTTCGGAATAAAATAAACGAAGACAGGGACGACCCTTCGGGGCCGTCCCTTTACTTCATAAAACGGTTTCGGGTAAAAACTTTATTCCTTCCGCAGGTCGCGGTAGTCGGCGACGTCGGAAAGGTCAATGATGTACTGCTCGAAGCGTCCCTTGGGCGTTTTCTCCCGCTTCGGCTCGAACAGCGCGTCGGCGGCGCTGCCTTTGGGGAGCGTGAAGGTTATGCGCGAGCCGTGGGAGTCGGAGGCGCTCACCATGGTGCCGGAGAGCTGCTCTATATAGAGCTTTGCCGCCGCCGCGTCGAAGCTGTCATAGGACAGCATGCCGCCGCCCGCGAATGTATGCTCCATCTCGGCGGGGCTCTGCGCCGCGCCCGTGTCCCATATGCTTACGGCCACCGCGGAGGGCGTTTCAAACAGCGATATGCGCACGGTATCGCCCCGCTTCGACCGCTTTACCGCGTTCGCTGTAAGAAGCAGTATGATGCGCTCGAAGCGCTCCTCGTCCGCCTTTATGAATATGCGGGCGTCGGCGGACACCTCAAGGCTTATCCCTTTTTTCTTAAGCGCGTCCGCGACGGTGTCCGTCACGCT
>JAFOLN010000377.1 GCA_017419325.1 Clostridia bacterium | reverse complement strand
TCCTTCATCTCGCCGCCGTATGCTCCGGCATTCATATATACCGCGCCGCCCAGCGTGCCGGGGATGCCCGAGGCAAATTCAAGCCCCGAAAGGCCGTTATCCCTTGCGAAAGCCGCGATGCGCGACATCCTCACGCCGGCTCCCGCATATACGGTGTCGCCGTCTATAAGCTTAAGCTCTGAAAGCCCCTCCGTATTTATAACAAGGCCGCGAAAGCCCTTGTCGGAGACGAGTATATTTGTGCCTCCGCCGAGAATGAACATGGGCAGGGCGTTCTCCTTTGAAAACAGAACCGCCGCCCGCAGAGCCTCCTCGTCGTTAACGGTCACCATCGCGTCGGCGCGGCCGCCTATCTTAAATGATGTATATTCTTTAAGCGGCACGTCGAACTCTGTTTTTAAATTATATTTTTCAAGATTAGAAAAGCGGCTTTTATCCATCTGTACCTCTCTTTTTCGATACTATATCCAAAATCATTTCCGGGGAATAATTGAGCACCAGATCCTTTTTATAGCCCATGTCCGTTATGAGCCTCTCCGCGTCCGACACCTCGCCCACCTCGAAGCAGACGTGGGCGTCGGAGTTTATGGCTATAAGCACGTCGTACTTTTTGCATACTCTCACGATGTCCTCAAGGTCGCGGGTGCTTCCACGCTTCATGCGGAAGGAATGGTTGTTTATCTCCACCGCCTTGCCGTATTCGCGGCAGGCCTTTATTACCGTTTCATGGTCGAACTCGAAGGGCAGCCTGTCGGGATGCCCCAACATATTTACGCAGGGGTTCTCTATAATATTCAGCCACGTTTTTGTGTTCGTCTGTATGTCGCTGCCCCTGTACGCGTCGTCGTGGAATGAGGCTATTACCCAGTCGAGAGCCGAAAGGAGCTTGTCCGGCATATCGAGAGCGCCGTTCTCGTCCATTATATTAGCCTCTACGCCGCGAAGCAGCCTTACGCCGTCGTATTCCTCGGGCAGCGTCCTTAAGTTGCGAAAATGCCATATATTCGGCGAATCGGGAAGCGCCGGCGCGTGATCCGTCATTGCCAGCATGGAAAGCCCCTTCTTTTTTGCAAAGGTCAATAGCTCAAAGACCGTGCTGTATGCGTGGGCGCTTGCAAGGGTGTGGCAATGTAAATCCGCTTTTATCATGCTTTTGCCTCCTTACATTTTCTTCGCCATGTCGATGCGGTCCTTAAGCTCCTGCTGCTTCATGCGCTGGTCGAGCTCGTCAAGCGCATTGTAGCCCATGCGCTTCTGACGGTTGTTCATGGCCGCCGTTTCGATGATAACGGCCAGATTGCGGCCGGGCTTTACGGGAATGGTCACGGACGGTATCTTTACGTCGAAGAACTGCGAATATTCGCCGTCGTTCCCCAGCCTGTCGTAGTATTTATTATCGTCCCAGGTCTCAAGGTTTATTACAAGGTCTATAACCGTTGAGTCCTTTACGGCGCCGATGCCGAACAGGTTCTTTATGTCGATTATGCCTATGCCGCGTATCTCCATAAGGTGCTTTATAAGGTCGGGGGCCATGCCGAGTATCTCGCGGTCGGATATCTTTCGTATGAGCACCGCGTCGTCGGCTATAAGAATGTGGCCGCGCTTTATAAGCTCTATGGCCGTCTCGCTCTTTCCGACGCCGCTCTCGCCCATAAAGAGCACGCCCTCGCCGTATACCTCGACAAGCACGCCGTGGCACGATATCACCTTGGACAGGCGGCGGTTAAGATAATATATAAGCTCGCTTACGAACTGCGACGTCTTTGCGCTCGTGCGCAGTATAGGCGTGTTGTACTTATGCGCCAGCGGAGCCATCTCCGTGAATATGGGGAGATTCCTCGCGATGACCACCACGGAAAGCCGCTTCTGGAAATATGCCTCCAGCGCCTTCGAGCGGTCGGCGGCCGAGAGCTTTTCAAGATAGCTCATCTCCACCCTGCCGAATATCTGTACGCGTTCGGGGTCGAAGTGGTCGAAGTATCCGGCCAGCTGAAGACCCGGGCGCATCATGTCGGAGGAGTATATCCTCTTGTTTTCAAAATCCTCGGGGGCGATTATCACCTCAAGATTGAAGTCGTTTATCAGATCCTTAACTAAAATAAAAGCGCGTTCATCCATTGCGATCCACCTCATTTTTGTGATAATATAATTATATATCCAATCCGGATATTTTACCATCCCTTTTTTGAGCCATAAGGCCGCGTAATAATTTTTTTCGCAAAAACGAAAAAAGGGGTTGCATTTCATCAAATTCTCTGATACACTATACAAGTTGAAATATGTATTTATCCGTAATTCGGATCTTTCTGATCAAACATGGGGAGGTGTAGATCGTGGCAAAATGTGATATCTGTGGAAAGGGCGTTACTTTCGGCATCGCTGTATCCCACTCGCACAGAAGAAGCAACCGCAGCTGGAAGCCGAATGTAAAGAAGGTCAATGCAATCGTTAACGGCAGCAAAAAGAAGATTAATGTTTGCACCAGATGCTTGAGATCTAACAAGGTTGAACGTGCGGTTTAATCAGAAATATCGTTTTCGGGCGTCCTGTCCCGGCTGTTTTTCTGAAAGCAGAAGAACGCGCATTTTGCGCGTTCTTTTTTGTTATGCGGGGGGTATCTCCTGTTTATCCGGGGAACTCCGAAGCGGGTATGTAATCAGTTTCCAAATTGCCGTTCTCCTGCTCATAAAGCTCCACTGTATGACCGTATACATATTCATCGTCCTGATAGAATCGGAATGTTCCTTCTGCTTCATAAAAATCCGTGTTGTAACCGAATTTGTCTTTAGGCCCGTACCATGTGCTTCCGCAACAGTAGTACATTTTGTAAGTGCCAAGCGGCACATCTATTTCGGCGTTGCTGCTCGGAGCAACATAAAAAGATATATCGTCGCTTCTGTCGCTTATATTCTCAAGGTATATATAATACCCGTCTTCCCCTACTACCGTAACCCCGAAGGGTGCTTCTCTCGTTGATACAGATGCCTTTATTATCTGCCCGTTTGAAACGCTTTGCTCTACAAGTTCTTCCTCAGGCAGCGGTGCGGTATCCTCTTTGTTTACTTCTGTTTTGTTTGTGTCTGTCGAGGCGCATCCTGCTGTTATCCCGACAAGCAAAGCAAAAGTCAAAGCTATCGTAATCAAATGTTTCATGTTCTTTCTCCTTCTCAAATACGTTTATTATTGCCAGCTTTCGGCATTCCCTCGGTGAAATCATCACTCAACTATGACAATCACATAAAAAAATGTTGAATCCACGTCATTCTCGAAGCGGATCAGCTCCACGCCTCTGCTTATAGGCCTCACAGTAAGTGTAGTAGTATCTCCGTACCATTCGTCATGGTCGAACGAAGCTCTTGCAACCGATCCTCCGTTATTAGTGTATATGGTATCAATGGTCACATAATCGTTGTACTTTGTTGTAAGCGTAAGCTTTTCCGAACCGCCTCCATATTTTTTAAGCACTATCACGCCCTTATCTGTTCTGAAACGCTCGGAGCCGTAGCCGATATTGCCCATATCAATATACTGTTTTACTACATCGTACTCGGTATTTTTGTACCTTAAGTCCGCTACCTGTTCTTCGTAATTATCTATCGTTTTGTTAAGTGCCGCTTCCCTGTCCGCGGCAAGACTGCGGTCGTTTTGCGCGCCTATGAATTGAGCAATGTCCAATATCAGGAGCGCGGCGGCGACCAAAGCTATTATCAGAACCACAGGCCT
>JAFOLN010000376.1 GCA_017419325.1 Clostridia bacterium | reverse complement strand
GTTATCTCCTCCATGGAGGGCTCGTGCTCAAGCCATAAGGGGTCGGAGCCGTATGCGCCGTCGTCATTTTTGCGAATGCAGAAAACGCAGTCGCAGGGGCACCGGTTAGTTATATTAAGATAGAGGTTGTCTTCCACCTCGTATGATATCGTCATAGATCTTTTCATTTTTATCCGTCACGTCCTCTAATTTAAGCCCGTGCTGCGAAACCAAGACGAAAAAAGTCTGATGCAGCAGCTTTCAAGGATATTTATTATACTACACCTGTTTCATTATGTCAACGCGGCGCATTTCGATATGTGCATTATGCGGCAAACCGCCAAAGAAAGGGCGCGGATTCGGGTAAACTTGACAATATACATTTTTTATGTTAAACTTCTCGTATAACTTTTACTGGCTTGGGAAAATTTTTGAGGAAAGAGGTGTATATGCGAAAGCAAAAAATAAAGAACAATATAATAAGATACATCATAATCTCTGCAATCATTGTGATCTCTCTTGGAGCAACAGCAGCCTTTGCAGGTGATTGGGGATACGGCGTCGTTATAGCTAACGGCGGACTTAATATGAGGTCTACCGCCTCTCTGGACGGTGAAAAAATATCAGTTATACCGGACGCCACTGTTATAAGCGTTAATGCAATGACTCCTGACGGACATTGGTATGACGTTACATATAACGGTCAGGTCGGATATGTTTCCAGCGATTATCTTTCGCTTCGCACTTACGATATAGAGACCTACGGTAAGCATTACAACGACGGTCAGGAAGCGAAAGACGCCCCCGAGCTTTTCACCAAAGAAGAGGTTTCGGCATCAGTAGCTTCGATCAACAGCAAGGATATTACCGAGGGAGAAAAGATCTGCGAATTCGCAGCAACGTTTTTAGGGGTGCCTTACGTATCAGGAGGTACATCCCCGGAAGGATTTGACTGTTCGGGTCTTGTACAGTACGTTTATTCCGAATTCGGATACAAATTACCGCGTACCGCCACCGAACAGTGCGAGTCGCTTTCTATTACGGTAGATAAGGCAGACTTGCGCCCCGGCGATCTTATTTTCTTTAAGCTCCCGGGTTATTCAAAACCGATCGGTCACGTCGGTATATATGTCGGTGACAACCAGTTTATACATGCAACGTATACGGGTGACGTCATCAGATATGGTGACCTTAATACTAAATATTATATAGAAAATTATGTTACATCAAAAAGGCTTTTATCTTAAAGCTACACCCAAGCAAAGTAAAAAGCCTATAGATGTGCAGTATTTACCTATGTAGTATCTAAGCAGTATCAAAAATAATTGGACAGGTTTTTGCAGTACCTGTCCAATTTCTTTATAGGGAGGCAAAAAACGTGATAGACGAAGTAAGACGCGAGCTTTACGCGCTGGCCGATGAAAAGCATGCCGCCTTTTCGCGGAAGCTGATAGAAACGAAGGCCGATATTTTGGGCGTAAAAACGCCCGACTTAAAGCGCATCGCAAAAAGGCTTGCCCGTGAGGACATGAGCGCGTATTTTTCGGAGCTTTCCTTTGATGTATACGAGGAGACTGCCATACGCGCCCTTCTGATAAGCTACGGAAAGCTCGGTTTAAAGGAGCGCATGGCGCTTATAGAGGACTTTGTTCCCCATATAGACAACTGGGGCATATGCGACCTTTTCTGCAGCTCGCTTCGTCCCCACATAAAGAAAAAACAAAGCGAATTTTGGGCTCTTATCCAAAAGTATTTATACTCGGATAAGGAGTTTTATATCCGCTTTGGTCTCGTTGTAATGCTTGTGGGCTTCGTTTCGCCTGAATACGCGGAGGCGGCGTTTCGGACGCTCGACTGCGTTGACACGGGCGCATATTACGCCATGATGGCGGCGGCGTGGACGCTTTCGGAGTTTTATATAAAGCTGCCCGGGCTTACGCTTCCCTATCTTGAGAATAACCGCCTTGACGATATCACCTACAACAAGGCGCTCTCAAAAATGCTCGATTCTCACCGCGTGAGCCGCGAGGATAAGGAAATGATACGCCGCATGAAGCGAAAATGACTCGCTATCCCTTATAAAGCCCGCGTAAAAGCTCTATTTCCTTTTTATAGCCGTCTATATCGCAGGGCGTTTCAAGGCAGAACGGCAGGCCCTTAAACTGCGGGTGGTTTATTATGCGCGTGATGGCCTCCAGGCCGAGATGTCCCTCGCCTATACGCGCATGTCTGTCCTTATGGGCGCCCAAAGGGTTTAAGCTGTCGTTTAAATGTATAGCCTTCAGGCGGTCAAGGCCGATAATTCTGTCAAACTCCAAAAGCACGCCGTCAAGGTCGTTTACTATGTCGTACCCCGCGTCCCAGACGTGGCAGGTGTCGAGGCACACGCCGAGCTTTTCCTTAAGCGACACTCTGTCGATTATCTCACGAAGCTCGCTGAAATTCGAGCCTACCTCGCTTCCCTTGCCCGCCATGGTCTCAAGAAGCACCGTGGTGGACTGGTCAGGCTTAAGGCTTTCGTTAAGGAGAGCTGAGATATATTCAATTCCCTTTTCCACGCCCTGCCCCACATGGCTGCCGGGATGGAAGTTATAGTAGTTCCCCGGCGTATATTCAAG
>JAFOLN010000375.1 GCA_017419325.1 Clostridia bacterium | reverse complement strand
CCTTCGAGTAGATCGCTATTGCCTTAAGACCAAGCTCATGACATGCCCGGATAACTCGTATGGCGATCTCGCCTCTGTTTGCCACCAGTACTCTTTGTATCTTATTCATGACGCTCCCTTTCCTTCTTCGCTCGCGCCCCGTTTGCAAGGTGCGCTCCCGCGTTATTCATTTTTTGAAGAGTTTATCCTTATTATAAGCCATTTTTTGCGCGATTTCAACAGCCTATTTTCAAATATTGCATTTTTGACACTGCCGCCCTTTTATACGGACGCCATTTGTGCATTTTGTATAATTTTTTGTTTTTCTTTCGCGCCAAACTTTTCCCATCCGCTTCACGCCGTATGTTCCGAAAGTTTTTATAATCGTTTTTTATACAAAACGGACAAATTGGCGAACAGCATTCGATTGACATTCAATATCGCAGGGGATAAAATATTATAATGGCTTATTTATATAAGTAAAAACACACACAGGCAAAAACGCCTGTTTCTCATATGATTTGAATGGAAAAGCCCAATATTTCGGAGGTAACTCGATGAATAAATACCATATAGGACTTGACGTCGGCTCCACCACGGTAAAAACGGCGGTGCTCGACGAAAACGACAGACTCATATTCGACCGCTACCAGCGTCACAACTCGGACGTGCGCCGCACCATAGCCGAGGTGCTCACGGAAACGCTCGAACATATAGGCGACTCGGAGATAACCATGATGATAACGGGCTCCGGCGGCATATCCGTGTCCACCTGGCTCAATGTGGAGTTCATTCAGGAGGTCGTGGCGGGAGTTGAGGCCATAACACGCTTCATCCCCCAAACGGACGTGGCCATAGAGCTTGGCGGCGAGGACGCAAAGATTACGTATATAACCGGCGGCCTTGAGCAGCGCATGAACGGCACCTGCGCCGGCGGCACGGGCGCGTTCATAGACCAGATGGCGACGCTGCTTGCAACCGACGTGGACGGCTTAAACCGCATGGCGAAGGACGCAAAGACCATATACTCCATCGCGTCGCGCTGCGGCGTTTTCGCAAAAAGCGATATACAGCCGCTCTTAAACGACGGCGCGGCAAAGGCGGACATAGCCGCGTCCATATTCCAGTCGGTTGTAAATCAGACCATATCGGGCCTTGCCTGCGGCAAGCCCATACGCGGCAACGTGGCTTTTTTGGGCGGTCCGCTTCACTTTATAGACCAGCTTCGCGCCCGCTTCGTCGAGACGCTGAACCTTACGCCCGAGCAGACCGTGGTTCCCGAAAAGAGCCAGCTTTTCACGGCCATGGGCGCGGCTCTCGCGTCAAAGAAGTCTGAGAGCTTCGAGACCAGGCGCCTGCTTGAGTCCATATACAAGCTTAAGAACGTGGAGGTAAAAGAGGTGGAGCATCTTCCCGCCCTCTTTAAAACGCCCGAGGAGCGCCGCGAGTTCGACGAGCGCCACGGGCGAGACAAGGTAAAGTGCGCCGATCTCTCCGCTCACAAGGGCGAATGCTTCCTGGGTATCGACGCAGGAAGCACCACCACGAAGGCCGCGCTCATTGACGCGCAGGGCAGGCTTTTATATTCATGGTACGGCTCGAACCACGGCGACCCGCTGGATTCCGTTATAAATATCTTAAAGGAGCTTTACGCCTGCATGCCAGACGAGGCGTATATCGCCCGCTCCATGGTTACGGGCTACGGCGAGAACCTTATAAAGGCCGCCTTAAAGGTTGACGACGGCGAAATAGAGACGATAGCCCATTATACGGCGGCGGATTATCTTTTGCCGGGCGTTGATTTCGTCCTCGACATCGGCGGACAGGACATGAAGTGCATGCAGATAAAGAACGGCGTTATAGAAAACGTGCTTTTAAACGAGGCCTGCTCCTCGGGCTGCGGCTCGTTCATCGAGACCTTCGCCCACGCGGTGGGACACGACGCGCCCTCCTTCGCGGCGCTGGGCTGCGAGGCTAAGAACCCCGTGGATCTGGGCTCCCGCTGCACCGTTTTCATGAACTCCAAGGTAAAGCAGGCTCAGAAGGAAGGCGCCGAGGTGGGCGACATATCCGCGGGCCTCTCCTACTCCGTCGTAAAGAACGCACTTTTCAAGGTAATACGCATACGCGACCCCCAGCAGATGGGAAAGAAGATAATCGTTCAGGGCGGCACTTTTAAAAACGACGCGGTACTTCGCGCTTTTGAGATAATCTCCGGCCGCGAGGTGGTAAGATACGACCGCGCCGAGCTT
>JAFOLN010000374.1 GCA_017419325.1 Clostridia bacterium | reverse complement strand
GCCATCCGCTGCGCCAAGGCCTTCACCGGGGACGAGCCCTTCGCCGTTATACTTGCGGACGACATCGTATATAACGACGGCGCGCCCGCAACGCGCCAGCTCATAGACGCATACGAAAAGCTAAACGGCGTTATTTTGGGCGTCCAGTACATAGACGACAAAAACATCTCAAAATACGGCGTTATAAAGCCCGAGACCATCGAGGAGGGGCTTTTCAGAGTGACCGATATGGCCGAAAAGCCGAAGGTGGAAGAAAAAATGTCCAACTTCGCGGCGCTCGGCCACTACATACTCACCCCCGAGATATACGACGCCATCGACTCCACCGTCCCCGGCGTGGGCGGCGAGATACAGCTCACCGACGCCATAAGAAAGCTCATCGCCCGCGGCTGCGTATATGCCGTTGATTTTGCCGGCAAGCGGTACGACGCGGGAAACAGGCTGGGCTACATGAAGGCCTCGGTTGAATACGCCTTAAGAAACGAGGAAATAGGCGGCGACTTTAAGGAATACTTAAAGGAGCTTGTAAAGGGACTTTAAAATGAAAAAAGCTGCGGCATACGCCGCAGCTTTTTTATACGCAATTTACCTGAACCTCAAAATCCTTAAGGCTTTCGTCCTCTCTGACCTTTATATATCCGAGCGAAAAACGGGCCTTTAATTTCTCGATATTCTCTCTCTTATGTCCCGTCATTTTCGACGACGCGCGGGGCGGAACGCGGATTTCAACGCGCTTTGGCGCGCCCGTGCGCTCCAATTCGCGGCACGCGGCGTTATAGAACACCCGTGAGTAGCAAAGCTCCCCGAGAGACGGATGGTACGCGCCCTTTACCTCCCCGGAGGACAATATTTCATTCTCCATAAGCCCCACGCGCAGTATCGTAATATTCTCGCGCGTGAACATCGGAATAAGCTCGGCGCATACCGAGACCGCCTCCGAAACGCTCTGGGGCGTATATTCGCCTCGCTCGGCCATGTCCCAGAGCCTTGTGCCCGGGATGACTACGCAAGGGTATATCCTTACGGTGTCGGGGCGAAGGGCTATAATCTCACGCGCCGTATAAAGGCACGTCTCGCGGTCGTCGCCCACAAGGCCGGTCATCATCTGAAGACCCAAAGAAAAGCCGCCCTCGCGTATCATGCGAGCCGCGCGGCGCGTATCCTCCGAAGTATGTCCCCTGTTTGAAAGCCGAAGCACGCGGTCGCTCATGGACTGGGCGCCCAGCTCTATTGCCGTAACGCCGAACGCTCGAAGCTCCGAAAGAATGCTTTCGTCTATTGCGTCGGGGCGTGTTGAAAGGCGTATGCCGTCTATCCTGCCGCGGTACTCATGCGCCGCCGACAGAAGCTCGCGTCTTAACTCCCCGTCTATCGCCGTGAAGCTGCCTCCGAAGAAGGCGGCCTCTATGCGGACGGGCGTTGAAAGCGAGTCCGTATATTTAAGCGTCTCCTCTATAAGCGCCCGCACGCGCTCCGCGTTCGGAACGAATGCGTTCATCGTTATTTTGTGCTGGTCGCAGAAAACGCAGTCGTTCGGGCAGCCGAGGTGCGGCACGAATATGGGAATGTTTATTGTGCGCATGCGCCCTGTCACGGCTTTATTTCTCCCATCAGCACCAAAGCAAGGCGCGCCGCGTCCTGCTGCGCCTCCTTTTTGCTTCGTCCCTTGCCGGAGGCGAACACGTTGTTGTTGAGCATTACGTCCACCTCGAACACCTTCAGATGGTCGGGGCCGCTCTCGCTCTTTAGCTCGTAGCTCAATACCTCTTCCTTGTTCTTCTGCACTATCTCCTGGAGCATCGTCTTGTAATCCTTTAAAGACTTGCCCGCCGCCGCCTTCTTTATGGGGTCGATAAAGCGGGGCATGAAAATATGGCGCACCGCCGTAAGCCCGCCGTCGAGATATACCGCGCCCATAAGCGCCTCATACGCATCCGCAAGGATGGACGTGCGGCTTCGGCCGTTGGTTGCCTCCTCGCCGCGGCCGAGGTAAAGATACCCGCCGAGGCCTATCTCCTTCGCCCGCTCGTAAAGCGAGCGCTCGCATACCACGTTTGAGCGTATCTTCGTAAGCTCACCCTCGGGCATGTTGTAGTAGTGCTTGTAAAGATACTCCGACACCATGATGCTTAAAACGCTGTCGCCCAAAAACTCCAGTCTCTCGTTGGAGTGGCCGTGCTTCGAGTGGTTCTCGTTTGCGAACGAGCTGTGGGTCAGCGCGTTTTCAAGTATCGACATATCCTTGAATTCATATCCTATCTTTTCACAAAGCTTTTCCTCTCTTTTATCCATGCTTCCTCCCAAATTGCTTTAACGAAAAAATAAGACCATATCAAAAATCGAGAGATACCCGCGTTCTTTGATACGGCCTGCTTTTTTGCACAAAGCTTTTTTATTGTAAATGCTTATCATCCGGCCGCATTTCCCTTCCGGGAAACCGCATTAAATGTGCGGCCCGGCATGGCCGCACATTTAAAATAATACGCGAAAACTGACCTTCTGTCAAATGTTTTGAACTTTTCTGTCCGTGTCGGACGCTTCTATGCCCTTTCTTATCTCATTCGTAACGTCGGCCTTAACGTAGTCGCTTACGTTTATTATGGTGCTGTAGAAGGTGCGCGCGTCGGATGAGCCGTGGGTCTTGAATACGGGCTTCTTAATGCCTAAGAACGCCGTGCCGCCCACTTCCTTATAGTCGTAGCGCTTCTTTAAGTCCATAAACGAATCCTTCACCATCATTGCGCCCAGCTTCGCCTTCGTGCCCGACATGAACACGTCCTTTACGCTGCCCATGAGCACCTTTGCAAGACCCTCGTAGAGCTTTAACGCCACGTTGCCCGTAAATCCGTCGGTCACGACCACGTCAGCGGCGGAATACGGCACGTCGCGCCCCTCGATGTTGCCAATAAAGTTTATGTCGGCGCCCGAAAGGAGCTTATACGCCTCAAGCTGAAGCTCGGTGCCCTTCGTGTCCTCCGCGCCCACGTTCAAAAGGCCTACTCTCGGATTGCTTACGCCCTTTACCATACGCATATATATGCTTCCCATAACGCCGAACTGCATGAGCATCTGCGGGGTGCATACGATGTTCGCGCCCGCGTCTATGAGCATAAAGAGGCCGTCCTTCGACGGAAGCAGAGGCGCAAGCGCGCCGCGCTTGACGCCCGGAAGGCGCTTTACGATAAGGGTGCCGCCCGCAAAAAGCGCGCCGGTGTTGCCCGCGCTTATAAATGCGTCGCCGCCGCCCTCGGAGAGGACGCGAAGCCCCGTCATCATGGATGAGTCGGGCTTGTTCTTGACCGCCGAGGTGGGGTCGTCGTGGCCGTCTATGACCGCGGGCGCGTGAAGTATGGAAAATCTGCCCGCCGCGCCTGCGGCCTCGATCTCCGCCTTAAGCTTTTCCTCGTCGCCCGAAAGCGTTACCTTTATGTCGCTTCTTTCGTTCATGGCCATGAGCGCGCCGTCTATCGCCGCGCGGGGGCCCAGGTCGCCGCCGAATGCATCAATAATTATGTTCATATATACACACCTGCCTTAAATATTAAAGCTCTTTTTTAACTCCTCTATCTTTAAAAGCGCGCGTTCGGAAATTTTTAAGTTCTTTTCCCGCTTCGGCTTCACCTTGAAGCCAAGCGGCGACATTATGCCGAAGTTTACGTTCATGGGCTGGAAGCTTTCGACAGTCTCGTCGCTTATGTAGTTCGAAAGCGCGCCTATGGCCGTGTCCCGCGTGAAGTCAACCGGGTCCTTCCCCGAAAGCACGCGTGCAAGATTAAGCCCGCACAAAAGGCCGCTCGAGGCCGACTCAACGTACCCCTCCACGCCCGTTATCTGACCCGCGAACCATATATTTTTATCATGCTTCATCCGATAGAATTTGTCAAGTATGCGCGGCGAATCAATGAACGTATTGCGGTGCATAACTCCGTAGCGGGAGAACGCCGCGTTCTCAAGCCCCGGTATCATGGAAAACACGCGCTTCTGCTCGGGGAATTTAAGGTGCGTCTGAAAGCCCACCATATTGTACATGGTGCCGTCGGCGTTGTCGCGCCTTAACTGCACCACGGCATGGGGAAGCTTCCCCGTATGGGGATCCGTGAGCCCCACGGGCTTTAAGGGGCCGAAAAGCAGCGTTTCCCTGCCCCGCGCCGCCATTACTTCAACGGGCATGCAGCCCTCGAACACGCGCCCCTTTTCAAAATCGTGAAGCTCGGCGCACTCTGCCGTTATAAGCGCGTCGTAAAATGCGTCGTACTCCTCTCTCGTCATGGGGCAGTTTATATAATCCGGCGTGCCGCGCCCGTAGCGGGACGCAAGGTACGCCTTGTCCATGTTTATTGACTCGAACTCCACTATGGGAGCCGCCGCGTCGAAAAAGTGGAGGCTTTCGCGCCCCACCTTCTTTTGTATGTCGGAAAAAAGCTCGTCGTCGGTAAGCGGCCCGGTGGCTATTACCGTCGGGATGTCGGCGTCGATTTCGGTCACCCTTCCTGTTATGACCGTTATATTCGGCTCGGCCTTTATGCGCTCCGTCACGCTTTTTTCAAAGCCGCGTCTGTCCACCGCCAACGCGCCGCCCGCGGGAACGCTGTTTTCGTCGGCGCACTCCATTATGAGCGAGGAAAGGGCGCGCATTTCATGCTTTAAAAGTCCCACCGCGTTCTCAAGGCCCGCGGCTCTAAGGGAATTTGAGCATACGAGCTCCGCAAAGCCCTCGCTTTTATGGGCGGGGGAAAAGCATACCGGCTTCTGCTCCAAAAGCTCCACCTTTATGCCGCGGCGCGCAAGCTGCCACGCCGCCTCACTTCCTGCCAGACCCGCTCCTATTACTCTTGCCTGCACCGTCCAAGCTCCTCTCATAATCGCAGTCCTCGTTCATACAGTAGAGCTTTCTGCCCCAGCGCGTCTTTTTAAGGATCATGCCGCCGCACTTGGGACACTTTTCGTTCGTCGGCTCGTCCCACTGAATGAACTTGCAGTCCTGTTTTTCACAGGCGTAAAAGACTTTATTCGTCTTTGATTTTCTTTTTATTATATCGCTGCCGCACTCGGGGCATTTAACGCCTATCTTCTCAACGATAGACTTCGTGTTGCGGCACTCGGGAAATCCGGGACAGGCAAGAAATCTGCCGTTTCGTCCCATCTTGTATACCATCTTCCTGCCGCACAGCTCGCATACCACGTCGCTCTCCTCATCGGGTATCTTGAGGCTTAAGTCGCCAAGCTTCTTTTCCGCTTCCTTCAGGGATTCGTCAAAGTCGCCGTAGAACTCGGAAAGCACGCTCGTCCAGGAGCGGTCGCCCTCCTCCACCTCGTCAAGCTTCTTTTCCATGTTCGCCGTAAACGACACGTCTACTATATCGTCGAAGTTCTCCTTCATTATCTTCGTCGTAAGCTCCCCAAGCTCCGTGGGAATGAGCATCTTTTTGTCGCGCACCACATAGCCGCGGGCTATTATGGTGGTGACGGTGGGAGCGTAGGTGCTGGGGCGGCCTATACCGTTCTCCTCCAGCGTCTTTATAAGGGTGGCCTCGTTGTAGCGCGGAGGCGGCTGCGTGAACATCTGCTCCGAATGGATGGCCTCGAATTTAAGCTCGTCGCCCTCGCCAAGCTCCGGCAGGCTCTTCTGGCGTCTGCCCTTCTGAGCCGTCTGCGCGTCCGTATCGTTGGTGTCAACGTACACGGCGGTGTATCCGGGGAATATAAGCGTGCTTCCCGCCGCCTTGAATATATGGCCGTTCGCCTCAATGTCCGCAACGGTCGACGCGTATACCGCGCTTGCCATCTGACTTGCTATGAACCGCTCCCATATGAGCTTGTAGAGCTTGTAGTCGTCCTTTGAAAGGCTGTCCTTAAGCTTTTCCGGCGTAAGCTCCACATATGTGGGACGTATGGCCTCGTGGGCGTCCTGCGCGCCGGACTTTGCCTTGTATATGCGGGGCTGGGGCGGGTAATACTCCTCGCCGTAGCGCGATACTATAAGGTCGCGGGCGGCGCTTCTCGCCTCGTCTGATATGCGAAGGGAGTCGGTTCTCATATACGTTATGAGTCCGACGGAGCCGCGTCCCGGGATGTTTACGCCCTCGTAGAGCTCCTGCGCCACCGACATGGTCTTTCTCGGCTGGAAGCCCAGCTTGTAGGACGCCTCCTGCTGGAGCGTGCTCGTTATGAACGGAGCGTAGGGCTTTTTCTGCTTCTCGGAGCGCTTTACGCTCCTTACCGAATACTTCGCGCCGGAAACGGCCGAAAGTATCTCGTCGGCGCGCTCCTTGTTCGGCACGGTCTCCTGCTTTTTTGCGCCCACAGGGGCGTAGTACTTTGCGTTGAACGCCCGCTTCTGCTTCGGGCTTATAAGGTCGACGTCGATGTTCCAGTATTCCTTCGGCTCGAAGTTGTTTATCTCCTCTTCCCTGTCCACCACAAGGCGGGTCGCCACGGACTGAACCCTTCCCGCGCTCAGTCCCTTCTTTACGGTGCGCCACAGTACGGGGCTTATCTTATAGCCCACTATCCTGTCAAGCACGCGGCGCGCCTGCTGCGCGTCCACAAGCTTTTTGTCTATGACGCGGGGATTCTTTATGCCGTTCTTTACGGCCGTCTTCGTTATTTCATTGAAAGTGACGCGAATGGGCTCGTTCTCGTCAAGCCCGAGAAGCTGCGCCAGGTGCCACGATATGGCCTCGCCCTCGCGGTCGGGGTCGGTCGCGAGAAATACCTTGTCGGCTTTCTTCGCGTCCTTTTTAAGCTTTGAAATGAGAGGTCCCTTGCCCCGGATTGATATATACTTGGGCTCGAAGTTGTTCGAAACGTCTACTCCAAGCTGACTTTTGGGCAGGTCTCTCAAATGGCCCATCGAGGCCTCTATTGTATAGTTGCTCCCCAGGTACCGTCCTATGGTGCGCGCCTTGGAGGGAGACTCTACAATGACAAGATATGACATTGGATCATTCCTTTCAGATATATAAGGCGTGAAAAACCGATTATTCGTTCTTCATAGTTCCATTTTCCACGATTTGTAAGCAAAAAGCATAAATCGCTAATTATTGTACCATAACTTTTTAAATAATAGAATAGCGTTTATCGATTTTTTTTGAAATTATCCCTTCCATTTCGAGCGTTATAAGCGCGGTATTAAGCTCCGGGGCGGATATATTCAGATTAACAAGCATCTCGTCGGGCATCATGTCGCTCTGTGTAAGAAGCGAAAGCACGTCCCTTTCGGCGCCCTCGTATTTTTCCAGCGGCACCGTCTTTTTCGGCGGCTCCTCGCTTAAGACCGCCTTTCGCACCTCTTCCTTTGAAACGCGCTCCTCGGTCTTCGGTTCCGCGTTCTCCCGGGGCTCCCTTTCGTATTCCATAAGCCTCCGCTTCAGGTTTTCCCGCATCACGGGGATGAAGTATCTGTATTGGCGCACGATGTCGTCGGCGTTCGTCACAAGATACGCGCCCTCTTTTATAAGGTTGTTTGAGCCCTCGCTTCGTCTGCTCGTAATCCTTCCGGGCACAACGTAAATGTCGCGTCCCTGCTCAAGCGCGTTCCTTGCCGTTATAAGCGCGCCGCTCTTTTCGGGAGCCTCCACCACCAGAACGCCCTGGGAAAGACCGCTTATTATCCTGTTTCGGATGGGAAAGTTACCCGGAAGCGGCGAAGTGCTCAGGGGGAACTCCGATATTATTGCGCCGTTTTTTTCTATCTCTTTAAAGAAGCCCGTGTTCTCCGGGGGATAGACCACGTTCACGCCGCAGCCCATAACGGCTATGGTGCGCCCGTAAGCCTCGTTTGCGCCTCTTAGCGCAGCCGTATCAATGCCCCGCGCGCCGCCGGAAACGACGGTGACGCCGAGACCCGCAAGCCCCTGTCCGAAGAACCTTGCCGCGCCGACGCCGTATTCGGAGCAGCTTCTCGTGCCCACGACGGATATGCAAAGCTCCTCGTCGATGTTGCCAAGCTCGCCCCTCACATATAATATGTGGGGCGGGCAGTAAATATTTAAAAGCCGCACGGGGAAATCCTCGTCATAGCTGGTCACAAGGCGAACGCCCAGCCTGCGGCAGTTTTCTATCTCCTTCTTCGCGTCGTCAAGCGACCTGCTTCTTATGATGAGGTTCACCGTTTCCGGCTTGAGTCCTCCCAGCGATATAAGCTCGCTCTTCGTTTTGCGGTATACCTCCTCGGCGCTGCCGAAGGCGTTCAAAAGCAGGTCGAGTTCTATGCTTTTTGCTCCCAAAAGCAGCGTAAGCCACATATGATATATAAGCTTATCCAAAACCCACACACTCCTTTTTTACTTTTCGCGGTGCGGCCGTCCGGCCGTCTCCCACATTATAACGCCCGCCGAAACGGCGGCGTTAAGCGACTCCGTCTCCCCGCTCATGGGGATGATTACCGTGCCGTCACATTCTTTTAAGGCTTCTTTCGACACGCCCCGCGCCTCGTTTCCTATAACGAAGGCGCAAAGGGGCGGCACATCAAATTCTCCGAGCCTTATTGCGTCAGCGTCAAGCGCGGCGGCGTAAACACGCGCGCCCGCAGCGCGAAGCTTCCTTACGGCGGCCGCCGCGTCGGGCTCATAAAATATGGGCTGCCTGAAGGCGCTGCCCATGGTGGCGCGAAGCGTCTTGTCGTTATACACATCGGCGCAGGAGGCGCACATTACCACCGCCCGCACGCCGAAGGCCTCCGCCGTGCGTATTATCGTGCCCACATTGCCCGGGTCGGAAACGGAGTCAAGAAGAATATATACGCCCTCGCCGCCTGCCGCCTCTATGCCGCCGAAATCTTTTTTCTCTATAAGCGCCATTATGCCCTGGGGCGCGTCAGTATACGAAAGAAGGGCTATGACGGGGTCGCTTACCGTAATCACGCGAACGCCGTCCCCCGGCATACGCGGCGTCTCCCCTTTGTATGTTTCGGAGATTAGCACCGTTTTAATGCTCACGCCGCTTCTTTGGGCCTCGGATATAAGCTTTATGCCCTCTATAAGGCAGACGGGGCTTTGCTTTCCCGCCCGCTTTACGGCGGCCAGCTCTTTTATATACGGATTTTTTCTGCTCGTTATAATTTCCATACGCCGCGCTCCGTTTTTTTCTTTGATTATACTTGCAAATAATATGTTTTTGCAAGACGCATTTGAAATTCATAAAAAAACGTCCGCTTCATATAAAAACGGACGTTTTATGTTGGTCTTTAAATTAAAGAGCCGCCTTTGCCTTTTCAACGAGCGAGGTGAATGCCGCCGCGTCGGAGATGGCGATCTCGGAAAGCATCTTTCTGTTTATGTCGATGCCGGCCTTCTTTAAGCCGTTCATAAATCTCGAATAATTTATGTCGTTCATCTTGCAGGCTGCCGAAATTCTCGTTATCCACAGGCGTCTGAAATCTCTCTTCTTCTGCTTTCTGCCGATATACGCGTAAGTAAGCGACTTCATTACCGCTTCATTGGCGGTGCGGTAGAGCTTGCTTTTCGCTCCTCTGTAACCCTTCGCAAGCTTTAAAACTCTCTTTCTTCTCTTCTTGGTGCTTAAGCCACCCTTTACTCTTGCCATTTTTTATATCTCCTTACTGAACTATCGAAATTTCGTTTGTTTGTCTTCCCAAAAAAAGCTTACGCATAGGGGATAAGCTTCTTGATGATGGGTGCATTGGCGTCGGATGCGTAAATGCCCTTTCTCAAAGCTCTCTTTCTCTTGGTAGACTTCTTCGTAAGAATATGTCTTCTATATGCCTGCGAACGCTTTACTTTTCCGCCCTTAGTAAGGGAAAATCTCTTTTTTGCACCGCTGTGCGTCTTTATTTTAGCCATTCTCTATGTCCCTCCGCAAATATTGTTTTATGAAAAATTATTTAGCCGTCAAAAACATGACCATACTGCGCCCTTCCAGCTTGGGCTTTTTATCGACTGAAGCGACCTCGCTCATAGCCTCCGCGAAGCGGTTAAGGAGCTCCACTCCCTGGCTCTGATGCTGCATCTCGCGTCCGCGGAATCTCACGGACACCTTGACCTTATCGCCGTTCTGGATAAACTTGAGCGCGTGCTTTACCTTCGTGTTAAAGTCATGCACATCGATCATAAGCGACAGACGAATTTCCTTTACTTCCGTCACCTTCTGATTCTTGCGCTGCTCCTTTTCCTTCTTGGACAGCTCAAAGCGATACTTGCCGTAGTCCATTATACGGCACACAGGCGGATTCGCCTGCGGAGCGATTTTTACAAGGTCAAGATTTTTTTCTTCAGCGATGTCCATGGCCTTTTTGATATCCATTATGCCCAGCTGACTTCCGTCAGCATCGATAAGACGTATCTCCTTATCGGTTATCTCATCGTTGATCATCAAATCCTTGAAGCTAATAATTAAACACCTCTCCTAAGATATTAAACAAAAACGGGCGCGAAAACGCACCCGTCAACATACAAAAAACAACAGTTTTTTCGCAGCTTTATTGACCCGGCAACGTAATCGCCAAGGTGAGACGGGCGCACCGCCTTCTTTGTTCCGATTTATAATATCACAGCGCTTTTTCAATGTCAAGCGTTTTTTTGGCTTCTTATAATGATTTGTTTTTTCTGAATATTTTCGCTTTTGTTGTTTGATTTACAGTAAAAACGTGGTATACTGTAATTTAATATAACCCAAAGAGGTGTTTTCTATGTCAAAATCAAACGGACTAAGACTTAATATGTCCATGCTCAGCGACTTTTACGAGTTTACCATGAGCAACGGCTTTTTCAAGGGAAAAATGCGAAACAAGACCGCATATTTCGACGTTTTTTTCAGAAAGAACCCCGACAACGGCGGCTTTTCCATTATGGCCGGGCTTGAACAGGTCATTGAGTATATAAACAACCTGAAGTTCACAAAGGAAGACATCGAATATCTGCGCGGCAAGAAGATGTTCGACGAGGAGTTTTTAAAGTTCCTTGAAAACTTCAAGTTCTCCTGCGACGTGTGGGCCGTTCCCGAGGGCACGCCCATATTCCCCGGCGAGCCCATACTAACCGTCCGCGGCAACGTGATAGAGGCTCAGCTTCTTGAAACGATGATACTTCTTACATTGAACCATCAGTCCCTTATCGCCACGAAGGCGAACCGCATCGTTCGCGCGGCGCAGGGACGCTCCGTTATGGAATTCGGCGCGCGCCGCGCCCAGGGCACCGACGCCGCGAACTACGGCACCCGCGCGGCCTTCATAGGCGGCGCCTCCTCCAGCTCCAACACGATAGTCGACCGCGACTACGGCGTGCCCGCGTCCGGCACCATGGCCCACTCCTGGGTGCAGCTTTTCGACTCGGAATACGAGGCGTTCTACGAATACGCAAAGATTTATCCGTCAAGCTGCGTGCTGCTTGTCGATACTTACAATGTGCTTAAATCCGGCATACCGAACGCCATAAAGGTTTTCAATGAGGTTATTGTCCCCTCCGGCAACCGCCCCGTGGCTGTTCGCCTCGACTCCGGCGACATAACGTATCTTTCGCGCCGCGCCCGCCGCATGCTGGACGAGGCCGGGTTCCCCGACTGCAAGATAGTTGCCTCCAATTCGCTTGACGAATACGTTATCCGCGACATGCTCCTTCAGGGCGCGCAGATTGACTCCTTCGGCGTTGGCGAGCGCCTTATCACGTCGAAGAGCGACCCCGTTTTCGGCTGCGTATACAAGCTGGTTGCGGCGGAGGACGACGACGGCAATATCATACCGAAGATAAAGATATCGGAGAATGTGTCGAAGATTACGACGCCCCATTTCAAGAAGCTCTACCGCCTTTTTGAGCGTGAGACCGACAAGGCCATCGCCGACGTTGTAACGCTCCACGACGAGGTGATAGACGACACAAAGCCCTATGAGCTTTTCGACCCCGACGTAACGTGGAAGCGAAAGACCATCGACAACTTCTACGCCGTTGAGCTTCTTACGCAGATCTACGACAAGGGCAGGCTCGTCTACAAAAAGCCTTCCTTAACAGAGATACAGAAGCGGTGCGAGACCGAGGTGGACAAGCTGTGGGACGAGGTCAAGCGCTTCGAGAACCCCCACAATTATTACGTTGACCTTTCAAAGAAGCTCTGGGACATAAAGGACGCGCTCATAGCGAAGCACAAGGTCGTGCTTTAAGCGACCGCAAAACATAAAACAGCCTGCATCAATCGATGCAGGCTGAATTTTTTTATTCCGCGCAGACCTTTATGAAGCTTTTAAAAAGCGGATGCGGTCTGTTGGGGCGTGATTTGAACTCCGGATGGAACTGCGTTGCAACATACCAGCGCTTTTTGGGAAGCTCCGCGATGTCGGCGTATTTGCCGTCGGGCGCAAGTCCCGAGAACACCATGCCCGCCGCTTCAAGCTTATCCTTATACGAAAAATCAAGCTCGTACAGGTGGCGGTGCCTCTCCTGAATGCGGTTTGAGAAATAAGCCTCGTGAGCCTTCGTTCCCGGCTTAAGAAGGCAGGCGTAAAGACCCAGCCTCATGCCCTCTCCCTTTATATAAAGGGGCGACTTCGTATCGGGGTCGAACTCCGCCGAATTTGCGTCGGGGATGCCTGCGGCATTGCGGGCAAATTCTATGACCGCAAGCTGCATTCCCTCGCCCAGCGCGAACATGGGAATATCGTTCTCTCTTGCGTATTTAAGTGCCACAAGCTTGCCCTCTATGCCGCCGTCGCCAATGGCTCCCGGCACCACGATGCCCTGACAGCCCCTGAACTTCTTTGCGGCGTTCTCATCGGTGAGTCCCTCCGAGGGCACCCACTCTATATCCACGCTCACGCCGTTCGCGATGCCGCCGTGGAACAGCGCCTCGGCGACGCTTAAGCAGGCGTCGTG
This sequence comes from Clostridia bacterium, assembly GCA_017419325.1. GTDB lineage: Bacteria > Bacillota > Clostridia > Oscillospirales > RGIG577 > RGIG577. The sequence goes on along the minus strand of JAFOLN010000374.1, from coordinate 1,623 downwards.
CAGCTCGTTATACTTTCCGGCGATGGCGACCTTTACGCATTTTTTCGCCGTCTTTATCTTTTCCACCATTGCGGCCCATTCCGTAAGGTCGGGCTTCGTCGGGGGAAGGTTAAGTCTCTTTAATACGACCTGCGCAAGTCCCTCCTTCTCCAAAAGGAGCGGCACCTCATAGAGGGTGTCGGCGGTGGGGTTCAGTATTACGCAGTCGGGCTCAATGTTACAAAAGAGCGCAATCTTCTCTCTTACGTCCTTCGGCATCTCGCTTTCGCAGCGGCATACGATGACGTCGGGCTGAATGCCTAAGCTTAAAAGCTTCTTTGCACTGTGCTGAGTGGGCTTCGTTTTAAGCTCGCCCGAGCCGGAAATATAGGGCACCAGCGCCACATGTATGTACATGCAGTTGGAGCGTCCCACATCCTTCATTATCTGGCGTATTGCCTCGAGGAAGGGCAGGCCCTCTATGTCGCCCACCGTGCCGCCTATCTCCGTTATAACGAAGTCGGCGTCCGTTTCCTTTGCGACGCGGTAAACGCATTCCTTTATCTCGTTCGTTATGTGCGGTATTACCTGAACGGTGCGTCCGCCGTAGTCGCCGTGACGTTCCTTCAAGATAACGCTTTTATATATCTTGCCCGTCGTTATATCGGAATCGACGTTTAAATTCTCGTCGATGAAACGCTCATAATGACCTATGTCAAGGTCGCCCTCGGCTCCGTCGTCCGTTACGAACACCTCGCCGTGCTGATACGGGCTCATGGTCGCGGGGTCAACATTGAGATAAGGGTCGAACTTCTGATTTCTCACCTCATAGCCGCGCGCCTTGAGCAAGCGTCCCAGCGACGCGGCCGTTATACCCTTGCCGAGCCCCGAAACGACTCCTCCCGTTACGAAAACATATTTTACAGGCATAAAAAATCCCCCCAAAAGAGCATACTAATATCCGCTTTATTTTTCATTATAATCTCTATTCTTTAAATCCGACGTTACTTCGTCATCTCACGGAAGGCCGTGAGCGGTATCCAGCTGTTTTTGTTGAGCACAAAAATGCACACCTTTTCAACGCTGCCGTCGTTTTGTATCGTCGCGCCGGCGTTGTAGATGTTCTCCATCTCGCTCGGCGTAAGCTTTACCATTTTAATGCCCAAAAAACGGTTGTCCTCCGTGAAGCTTGCCATAAGCACTGAAACGGATTCGCTGTCCGAGGCTTCGGGATTTACCTTGACTCTGACCTCCGTATAGAAATCATTCTCCGTATCGGGCAGCTTCGTGGGAGAGACCTCATTTTCCGTGCTTGCATACACAATATCGATATCCCGCTCCACAGCAGGCTTTGTATTAAGTCCGCAGACCGCGTCTATATCGGCGCCGGGCCAGTCTCCCACAGGATTGTTTCCCGTGTCCGTAAGACGGACGTAAAGGATGCTCGCGTCCTCCGGAACGCCTCCGTCCTTAAAATCAAGACCCGCTGTCTGTCCCTCGGCCACGCCGAGATCGTACCAGGTGACAAGGTCGCAGCTTACCTCCACCCGGGTCTCCTCTACATATCCGCCCACCTCAAAAACGTAGACGTCGTTGCCTTCTCCGTCGTAGATGGGCGCGTCAAAGGCCAGCACAAGAACGCCG
>JAFOLN010000373.1 GCA_017419325.1 Clostridia bacterium | reverse complement strand
GGCGTTCCCTGCACCGGTGAGCAGACCATCCACGTTCCGAAGGGCAAGGAAGACGCAGTTATCAAGGCATTCATCGACAACGGCTGCTGGGAAGTTAAGGATGCAGCTGACATCGACAAGATCCGCAAGATCGCTTTCACTCCCGAAGGCAGACCGAACACTCAGATCGTTGGTAAGCTTCCGCCCCAGGCTTGCAAGCTTGCAGGCGTTGAAGGCTGCCCCGAGGATGCAAAGCTCCTTATCATGAGAGTTGACAAGTGCGGTAAGGGCGAGCCTCTGGCACGCGAGATCATGTGCCCGATCCTCCGCGTATTACCTTGCGAGACCTTCGCAGAGGGCGTTGAGCATGCAAGAACGAACCTCCTTATGGAAGGTGCAGGCCACTCCGCAACCGTTTACTCCTTAGACGATGACAACATCAAGCTGGCAGGCGACCGTATCCCCGTATGCCGCATGGTTGTTAATCAGCCGAACGTTGCAGGCAGCGGCAGACAGCAGAACGGCCTTATGCCTACTTCTTCGCTTGGCTGCGGTTCCTGGGGCAACAACTCCATCAGTGAGAACCTTACTTACTATCACTTCATGAACCTCACCAAGGTTGCATATCCGCTTAAGGGCGTTCACAGTCCTTCCCACGACGAAATCTGGCAGATGGGCTAATTCAGTAAAAAATAAGATTGAATATATATATTAGGAGGAACACCAATTATGGATAACAAAGAATACATCCAGAGCCTGGTTGCAAAGGCTAAAGAGGCACAGGCTGTTTTAGATACTTTCTCGCAGGAAAAGGTTGACGAGCTTACCAAGGCTATCGGTATGGCTATATTCGATGCAGCTCAGACGCTCTCCGAAGAGGCTGTTGCTGAGACGAAGTACGGCACCGTAGAGTCCAAGATAGGTAAGCACAAGGGCGTTACCACCGCTACCTGGTGGGCAGTATGCGGCAAGCCTTCCGTTGGTCTTATCGAAGACACCAAGGCTGTTGACGGTATCCTTAAGTTCGCGAAGCCGATGGGCGTTCTCGCTTCCATCACTCCCGTTACGAACCCGACCACTACCGCTGCTACCAACGCTATGAACGCTATAAAGACGAGAAACGCTATCATCGTTGCTCCTCATCCGGCAGCAAAGAAGTGCACCGCTCACGCTTGCAAGATCATGAACGACAAGCTCGTTGAGCTCGGCGCTCCCGCAAACCTCGTTCAGTCCATCGAAGAGCCCTCCATCGAGCTTACCGGTATGCTGATGAGCGCTTGCGACGTTATCGTTGCAACCGGCGGCCCCAGCATGGTTAAGGCTGCATACTCCAGCGGCACTCCGGCTTACGGCGTTGGCCAGGGTAACTCCCAGCTTATCGTTGGCCCCGACTGGACCGATTACGACACCATGGCTCAGAAGGCTATGTTCAGCCGTAACTATGACAACGGCGTTCCCTGCACCGGTGAGCAGACCTTCCACGTTCCGGCTGACAAGCGCGAAGAGATCATCGCTGCATTCGTAAGAAACGGCGGCTATGACATAAAGGATCCCGCTGAGGTTGACAAGGTTAGAAAGAACGCTTTCAACCAGGAGACCGGTAAGATCCAGCCGAAGATCGTTGGTCAGAAGGCTTCCCGCCTTGCAAAGATGCTCGGTATCGACGGCGTTCCGGAAGAGACCATCTGCCTCCTTTGCAGAGTTGACGGTCTTGCTGAGGAAGACATCCTCTCCAAGGAAATCCTTGCTCCGATCATCAGATTCGTTCCTTACAACACGCCTGACGAAGCTATCGAGAACTGCAGAAGAAACTACTTCCAGGAAGGCGCTGGCCACACCGGCGGTATCTGGTCGAACGACGACGCTCTCATCGAGAAGGCTGCAGCTCGTATGCCTGTTTGCCGTTACCTCGTTAACCAGCCGCTGCTCCTCGCTTCCGTCTCGCCTGTTAACTTAAACGGTTACATCCCGACCTCCAGCCTTGGCTGCGGTTCCTGGGGCGGCAACTCCATCAGCGAGAACTTCTACTATAAGCACCTCCTTAACACCACGAGAGTTGCTTACGTTATCCCGGGCAAGAAGATCCTCACTCCCGACGAGATCTGGGCTCTTGACGAATAATTCTTATCGAATAAGAGTATAGCTTTTAACAGGGCGCTCCGCCAAACGGCGGGGCGCCTGTTTTTATGCCCGATTTATTTATAATTATTCGTCTCGGAATACTTTGTGCATTACAAAATCATAAACAAAACGGAGGAGTATTGCTCCTTTTTGCCCGGGAAAAGAGGCCGTACTTATAAGACAAAGACACGTTTTTTTTGAATACGCCGTGCCTGATATTGCCTTATAAACGGTTTCTGTAAAGGGTGTATTTTTTCATTTAAACCTTGCATAATTATTTATTATGCGATAATATATTAAACGGCATCGCAAAAACCGACAGTACGGCAAAAGCGAGATGCCGTGAGGCTTTTTTAATAATTTTTTTATTTTTTTTATGAAATAACGGGAACCTGACAACCGAAACTGCCGTCAATAATAATGGAAGAGAAGAATTATCGTAAAGATGGCACCCGAAAGACGGCTCCGTTTTACCGGACAGGTTCAAAAAGAAGCTTCGGAGGTGCAAATTGAGAGGACTGATACTTGAAGGCGGCGGCGGAAAGGGCGCGTTCCATATTGGTGCGCTGAAAGCCCTCTATGAAGCCGGATACGACTTCGACTTTGTCGCCGGAACCTCCATAGGCGCGATGAACGGTGCGCTTATAGCGCAGAACGACTTTGACGTCGCGGTCGACTGGTGGGAAAAACTCGACACCGACAAACTGTTCACCTTCGGGGAAGGGGAGAAGAGCACAGCCTCACTTTTCGGCGGCGCGCTCCGCTCCATTGTCTTTGACGGCGGTCTCGACACCTCGAAGATTCACGAAATCCTCTGCGAGATTAT
>JAFOLN010000372.1 GCA_017419325.1 Clostridia bacterium | reverse complement strand
TTTAAGGAGGAAATATATTATGCTTCGTACAAAAGAACAGTATCGTGAAAAGTTATACTCGATGAGAGACAATGTCTACATCGGCGGCAAGTGCCTCAACAGATCCGACCCGCTTGTTGAGGGCGGTATCAACGTAATCGGCGTTACGTTCGACGCTGCTTTCAATCCCGAGACGAAGGATCTCGTAACGGCTACTTCTCACTTAAACGGCGAGACCATCTCCCGCTTCCTTCACATCTATCAGACTCAGGACGACCTCTACAAGAAGCAGCAGATGCTCCGTAAGCTCTGCCACGTTGTAGGCGGCTGCATCCAGCGCTGCATGGGTACCGACGGCTCCAACGGCCTGTATGTTACCACGAAGGAAATCGACGACAAGTTCGGCACTCAGTATCATGAGAGATTCAAGAAGTGGCTCGACAACGCTCAGAGACAGGACCTCGTTGTTAACTGCGCTCAGACCGACGTTAAGGGCGACCGTTCCAAGAGACCTTCCGAGCAGGTTGACCCCGACCTCTATGTAAGAGTTGTTGAGAGAAGAGAAGACGGCGTTGTAGTATGCGGCTGTAAGGCGCATAACACCATCGCTCCCTACGCTGACGAGCTCCTCGTTATCCCGACCCGTATGATGAAGGAAGACGACGCTGACTGGGCAATCGCATTCGCAATCCCGGCAGACGCTGAGGGCGTATCGCTCGTATGCCGCTCCACCTCGAGCCGTCCGAGAAAGCACCTTGACGCTCCCTACAACCATTACGGTATGTGCGACTCCATGACTGTATTCGATCATGTATTCGTACCGAACGAGAGAATATTCATGAACGGCGAGTACAAGTTCGCAGGCCGTCTGGCTCTCTCCTTCGCTAACAACCACAGATTCAGCTACTGCGGCTGCAAGCCGGCTGTTACCGACGTTATCATGGGCGCTACCGCTCTCGTTGCAGACTACAACGGTATAGCTAAGGCAGGTCACGTTAAGGACGAGCTCACCGAGATGGCTATCATCGCAGAGCTGGTTTACGGCGCAGGCATAGCTTCCGCAGCTACCGCAAACGTAACCTCGTCCGGCGCATTCGAGCCGAACTTCCTGTACACCAACTGCGGCAGATACCATGCAGGTATGAACATCTACCACGAGTATGACGTTCTTGCTTCCATCGCAGGCGGTTTCCCGGCAACCATGCCGCCCGAGGACGACTACTTCAACCCGGCTACGAAGGCTTACATGGACAAGTACATCATGAGAAATCCGGAGTTCAGCGCGGAAGATACCCACAGACTGTTCAGATTCATCTCTGACCTGTCCGTATCGGCACACTGCGGCGTATCCCAGTATGCAGGCGTACACGGCGGCGGTTCCCCCGTTATGGAGAGAATCGGTATCCGCGGCTTCTATGATTTCGAGTCCAAGAAGCAGATCATAAGAGACCTGGCAGGCATCACTGCAAACAACAGCCTCCACGAAGGCGTAATGGGCAAGAAATAATCGAAGAAGATAATAACATTTCACGTAATCCGGCAGGCGTCCCGCCTGTCGGATTATGGCGTTAAACAAAAATTTTAATATCAGGAGGCATAACATTATGTATATCCCCAAGTTTGACCTTACCGGCAAAGTTGCCATCGTAACCGGCGGCGGCCGCGGTATCGGCCTTGCAATAGCACAGACCTTCGCAGCATACGGCGCAAAGGTGGTTATCGCCGAGATCCTCGAGGACATCTGCGATAAGGCAGCCGCTGACATCGCGAAGGAATTCGGCGTAGAGACGCTGGCAGTTCACACTGACGTAAGAAAGATAGCCGACCTTGACAACATGGTAGCTAAGACCGTTGAGAAGTTCGGAAAGATCGACATTCTCGTAAACAACGCAGGCGTAGGCATCACGAAGAAGATCATAAAGGCAAAGCCGGACGGCGACAGCTTCGCAATAAAGGATATGCTCAACGAAGAAGAGTGGCACTATGTTGTTGACACCGACTTAAAGGCAGTAATGTTTGCGGCACAGAGAGTCGTAAAGGTAATGATAGAGAAGGGCACGCAGGGCAACATCATCAATATCGCATCGGTAGGCGGTATCGTTGCATCCTCCGCCATCAACCCCTACCTTGCAGCAAAGGCAGGCGTTATCCACATGACGAAGGGCATGGTACTTGAGTGGGCAAGATACGGCATAAGAATCAATGCCATCGCTCCCGGCTATGTAAGAACGCCCATGACGGAAGGCACGCTCCAGAACGAGAGAGCATACAACTCCATCACGTCGCATGTACCGAGCTTAAAGAAGATCGGCGAGCCGATGGACATCGCTGCAGCGGCACTTTATCTTGCATCCGACGCAGCAGAGTGGACGAACGGCATCACCATCCCCGTAGACGGCGGCCGCGTAGTTTGGTAAGAATATTTTCGGCTGAGGCCGATTTCAAAAAACGCAAAGCATACGCTTTGCGTTTTTTGTTTTATGCGGGCAAAACAGGCGGGGCGCTGCGCAGGAAGATGGATTTTCGCAAATAAATAGCTTCTTACCTTATCCCGCATAACAAACATCGGGCACCCGGCACCCGGAGCGGTGAAGCCGCGGAGGTTCTTTTTCAGACACTTTGTTTCTGAAGATTTTAAAACGGCTTTTGCTGTTTTTATAAGCAAAAAGTTCTGCTTAAACATCTTTTCTTTTTTAGAACTGGCGTTCTAAAGACTTTGGTCGCCTGCCGGCGGGGCCTACTTTTGTAAACCAAGACCA
>JAFOLN010000371.1 GCA_017419325.1 Clostridia bacterium | reverse complement strand
TATGAATATTGATACTTCTCTTTTACTTAAACTGTGCCGCGCTTTCGGCCCCTCGGGTCACGAAAACGCCATATCTGAGCTTATCGCGTCCGAGGCCGCGCCTTACGCGGACGAGATATACACGGACGCCTTGGGAAATCTTGTGGTAAGAAAAAAGGGCACGGGCAAAAAGGTAATGCTTGCGGCGCATATGGACTCGGTGGGACTTATCGTTACGAACATAACCGAGGACGGCTTTTTATACTGCGCGCCAATAGGCGGCATATCGCCGTTTTACGCCCTTTCCGGCTACGTCCGCTTTGAGTCGGGCGTGCGCGGCGTTATCATGTGCGGCACTAAGACTAAGCGCGCCGAGCTTAAGCTCTCCGACATGTTCATAGACATAGGCGCGCGCGACGCCGCCGAGGCGGAGGCGCTTGTGTCCGTGGGCGACGTTTGCGTAGTAGAGCATGAGGGCTTCGTTCAGGGCGGCCGCGTGTTTGCAAACTTCCTTGACAACCGCATAGGCTGCTTCGTGCTTTTGGAGGCATTAAAGCGCATAAAAAAGACCGACAACGACTTATACTTCGTTTTCACCGTGCAGGAGGAGCTGGGGCTTCGCGGCGCGCGCGCCGTATCGTATTCCATAGCTCCCGACGTTGCCCTCTCCGTTGACGTTATGACCGCCCCCGACACGCCCGACTCATCGGGACACGGGCTTAAGCTCGGGTCGGGAGTCGGCATAAAGGTAAAGGACGGCTCCGTTATGACCCACCGCGAGGTGCGCGCCCTTCTTTGCGGCATCGCAAAAGAGAAGGGCATAAAGCATCAGATGGAGGTGGCTCCCTCCGGCGGCACCGACGCGGGCGCGATACATCAGAGCCGCGGCGGCGTTAAAACAGGCGGGCTTTCCGTGCCGTCGAGATATACGCATTCGGCGGGCGAATGCATAGACGTCTCCGACGCGGAGGCGGCGACAGAGCTTTTGGCCGAATTTGCGGCAAGGTAAATAAAATAGCATAAAAATTCCGCAGGAAGCGGAATTTTTATTTAAAGGAGAAAGATATGTTCAATATAGATGAAAAAGTCTCGGCGCTCTGCCGCGAGGCGGAAAAGAGCGTGCGCCCGCAGTTCGAGCGCATTGACGAGATATGCAAGAGTAACACTATGAAGGTGCACCGCGCCTTTTACAATAACCGCATAAGCGAGGCGCATTTTTCGGGCACTACGGGCTACGGCTACTCCGACAGGGGCCGCGACGACCTTGACCGCGTGTACGCCGACGCCTTCGAATGCGAGGACGCGCTGGTGCGCCATTCCATCGTTTCGGGCACCCACGCGCTGTGCATCGCGCTTTTCGGCCTTCTGCGCCCGGGGAAGACGCTTCTTTCCGTCACGGGAAAGCCATATGACACGCTTGACGAGATCATAGGCATTGCGGGAAAGAAGGGCCAGGGCTCCCTTACGGACTTCGGCGTAAAATACCGTCAGGTGGAGCTTAAAGACGGTCGCATCGACACGGACGCCGCCATAGCGGCCATGGACGACACGGTAAGCGTCGTGTTCATTCAGCGCTCCAAGGGCTACGCCTCCGACAGGCGCACGCTTTCCTCCCGGGAGATAGGCGAGGCGGCGAAGGCGATAAAGGCGAAGTACCCCGGTACTGCGGTGCTTGTTGACAACTGCTACGGCGAATTTGTGGAGGAGCATGAGCCTGTATATTACGGCGCGGACGTTATAGTCGGGTCGCTTATAAAGAACCCCGGCGGCAGCATTGCCCGCGGCGGAGGGTACATGGCGGGACGCGCCGACCTTATAGAGCTTATATCGTACCGCCTCACCTCGCCCGGCATAGGCCGCGAGGTCGGAGCGACTCTCGGGCAGAACCTCGATATGTACAGGGGCTTTTATATGGCCCCACACATAACGGCGCAGGCGCTTAAAACGAGCGTGTTCTGCGCGGAGGTTTACAGGCGGCTCGGCTTTAAGGTAAGCCCCGAGCCTGAGGAAACAAGAAGCGACATAATCCTTACGGTAACGCTTGGCGCGGAAAGTCTGCTTCGCGCCTTCTGCCAGGGCATACAGATGGGCGCGCCGGTGGATTCCTACGTTACGCCGGAGCCGTGGGACATGCCGGGCTATCAGAACAAGGTGATAATGGCGGCGGGGGCGTTCGTTCAGGGCGCGTCCATTGAGCTTTCAGCCGACGGCCCCATGCGCGAGCCGTATATTGCCTACGTTCAGGGCGGCATAACATGGGAGAGCGGATATCTGGGAGTCATGCTGTCTGTTCAGAAGCTGTTATCCGAGGGACTTATAAAAATTTAGCCGCGAAAAAAGATATTTTTAAGTGAAGCGGCGTATTAAATAAATAGAAGGGTATTTTTTAAGAGGATTTATACGAATACTTTAATGAATAATTTTGAAAACGAAGAAAAAAAGCCCCGCGAAAAGGCGGTCCTTGTCGGCGTGGAGTTTACCATGGCGGGCTATAAGGGGAGCAGCCCCGAAAGCCTTACGGAGCTTTCGCGCCTTCTCGACACGGCGGGCGGCGAGACGGTGTTTACCGTTTTCCAGAAGCGGCCCGCGCCCGATGCGGCGACCTTCGTGGGCGAGGGAAAGACCGAGGAGATAAAGCGCGCCGTGGATGAGCTTTCCGCAACGCTCGTAGTATTCGACGCGGAGCTTAAGCCCACCCATATAAAGAACCTTTCGGACGAGCTTGGGGTCATGGTCATAGACAAAAGCGCCCTCATACTCGACATATTCGCACTTCACGCCACCACCCGCGAGGGAAAGATAGGCGTGGAG
>JAFOLN010000370.1 GCA_017419325.1 Clostridia bacterium | reverse complement strand
TGAGAACGAAATAAATGAGATATTGAAAACGGGGATAAAAAACAGCGCGCTTCGGCTTGAGTATGAAGAAAAGGTGCGGGCGCTTCATGACGTGTTAAAGAAGCTTCGCGCGGACGGGCTTTCCGAGGAGCAGACGGCGAAAGAAATGCACAGGATGCGCCGTGAACTGGGACGGCAGTTCAAAGAAGCGGCGCCGCCCTTGTTTCGGGAGTATATCTATGCGGCCACCGCCGCAAAGTACGGCGACCCGCTCGGGCCTTCTTATGATACGCTGAGAAAAAAGAAAACATGCAGGCAGATTATAGAATCGGCGTCCAGACCGATAGAGGACCTTGACGACCGCCTTACTTTGGAGGGATTTAAGGCGTGGTACAAACAGCGGACGGGTAATTTGCCGAAATAACGGCGGGGAGCCGGCACAGGTCATTAAAAACGCCTTGGGAGAAGTGTTATGGAGAGGAAAAGAAACATCCAAAGAGCGGTCGCGTTCATTCTTGTCGCTGCGGCTGCGCCGACGGCGGGCTTTTTTATCGGCAGGGCAGAGTTCGATTCACGCTTTGCGATGGAGCTGGAACTTGACATAATTCTTGCGCGAAGCGACCTTGAGGGGCTCGGCGATATTTGCGAGTATATGTAAGGTAAGATTTTTGTAAAAGGAGAGGCAGGCGGAGAATAAAAGAACCATGCACAGAGCGCCGTTATATGTTACAATGATTCATGTGGAAGGGAGGATGGATGCGCATGAAAAAAGGTCTTTCGCGTTTAACTGTGCCGGATACGACGATTAATAATGCGAAAAAGCAGGGCAAACGGAGGATAACTATCTCCAGATCTTTTTTAAGATGGCTGCTTTTGATCGTCGTCGTAGGCTTTCTGGCTTCTATGGCGTTCACATGGATCCACCAGACGAATATGTCCAACATGAGCGCGGCGGAGCTTCTGCACATCAACGTCTGGGACGTCCGGCAGGACGTTATCGACGCTTCCGATGAGAACCTTCTGAAGATTACCCGCAGCATCGCCGCGGAGCTTGACGGCGGAGCGCCGTCCAACTCCGAATCGCTCATGCGGCTGATGCGCGCCTATGACGTGGCCGAGATCAACATCATAAATGAAAGCGGGATCATCACGGCTACCACGATGGGAAAATTCCGTGATTACGATATGAGTTCAGGCGAGCAGTCCGCGGAGTTCCTCGGGCTGCTTGACGGGACTGAAGATGAGCATGTGCAAAGCTATCAGCCCACCTCGTTCGATCACTCTCTTTACCGCAAGTATGCCGCGGTAAACCTGAAATCCGGAGGCTTCGTTCAGGTGGGATACGACGGGGAACGTTTTCAGAAGGACATAGATCAGCATGTTGTGAGCGCGGCCAAGAACAGGCACGTGGGACAGACCGGCTGCATCATAATAGCCAACGAGGAATGGAATATAGTCAGCGACCGCTACGGGCTTGCGGGCAGCAATCTGAGCGAGACAGGTATATGGATCGATCGCGATACGATGCCCGAGGACGAGGTATTCCACGCGCAGGTGTACGGCGAGGCCTGCTCGGTCGTATATATTTTTTCCGAGGGATATTATATAATTGCCGTCCTTCCCGAGAACGAGATAATCCTTGAGAGGAACTCCTCCATGAGCGTCATGGGCATAATGGAGGTCATACTCTTCATTGTGCTGTTCGTGGTAATTTTCCTGCTGGTGAAGCGTCTTGTCCTTGATAATCTGGGAAAGGTCAACAGCTCCCTGTCGAAAATAACGGAGGGTGACCTGAATGAAGAGGTCAACGTGCGCTCGAACGCGGAATTTTCCGAGCTTTCGGACGATATCAACTTGACGGTCGGAACGCTGAAGCAGTATATCGCGGCCGCGGCGGCAAGAATCGACGAAGAGCTGGCGTTCGCGAAAAGCATACAGGAATCCGCGCTGCCGAGCGTATTTCCGCCGTTTCCGGACAGGACGGAGTTCTCGCTTTACGCGAAAATGAGGACGGCGAAGGAGGTAGGCGGCGACTTTTACGATTTTTATCTTCTGGACGAGAAGAAGCTCGCTTTTCTTATCGCAGACGTATCCGGCAAGGGCATCCCGGCGGCAATGTTCATGATGACCGCCAAGACGGTGCTCAGGGATCACGCGGAGCGCGGCGACGAGCCGGATGAAGTGTTCACCAACGCCAATACAAAGCTTTGCGAAGGGAACGACGCGGAAATGTTCCTTACCGCATGGATGGGCTTTCTTGAGACGGATACAGGGCATCTTTGCTTTGTGAACGCGGGCCATAATCCGCCGGTGCTGATACGCGGTGGCAGGGCGGTCTTCGTTGAGCAGAAGGCGAATCTGGTGCTTGCCGCGATGGAGGGCATGAGGTACCGAAAGCAGACGGTCATGCTGGAGCCGGGTGATATTCTGTATCTCTATACGGACGGCGTGACGGAAGCTCCCGATCCGGACGACAGGATATTCGGAAACGACAGGCTTTTAAATATCCTGTCGGATGATTTCGGCCGCGGCGAGGAGGCGTGCAGAAAAGTCTGCGACAAGGTGCTTTGCAGCATTGACGAATTTGCAAAGGACGTACCGCAGTTCGATGATATTACACAGTTATGCCTTTACTACGCGGGGGACGGGACCGTATCGTCGTCACACGGCGCGGAAGGGCGAGCCGGCGGCGCGGACATTTGATAAAGCAATGTATAGCGGCCTGTCCATGCGCTTTTCGCGCACGGACAGGCTTTTTTTTATTAAAACAAGTGCAAAAACGCATAAGATTATATTATACTGTTTAAAACAGCCGATATCTTTCGGCAGCCGAAAAAAACAGACCGTATACGACGGGCGCTGCGCCCGAATGGAGGGAAATCCATGGCTTTTGACTTTAAAAAGGAATACAGGGACTTATATATGCCAAAAAGCGAGCCCGCCGTTATAACGGCGCCGCCCATGAAGTTCATCCTCGTGCGCGGGCACGGCGACCCGAACGAGGAGGGCGGCGAGTATAAAAAAGCGTTGGAGACGCTTTACGCGCTTGCGTATACGATAAAAATGAGCAAAAAGGGCGAACGGCATATAGAGGGCTATTTCGACTTCGTGGTGCCGCCCCTTGAGGGCTTCTGGAGTCAGAAGGGCGGCGGCGTCATCGACTATGCCCGAAAGGAGGATTTCTTCTGGATATCCGCCCTGCGCATGCCGGATTTCGTGGAAAACGAGGATTTTTTGTGGGCCGTCGGGGAAGTGAAGCGAAAAAAGAAGGCGGACGCGGGTAAAGCGGAGTTCATGACATATGAAGAGGGGCTGTGCGTCCAGTGCATGCACACGGGCCCCTACGACGACGAGCCGGGGACGGTTTCCCGCATGAACGATTTTATCCTGCGGGAGGGGTATGTGACTGACATCTCAAATGAGCGGCTCCACCATGAGATATACCTTTCAGACCCGCGAAGAACGCCGCCGGAAAAGCTGAAAACGGTAATACGCCACCCGATAAGGAAGGCATAAGAAAAGCTTCCCGCGATTTCGCGGGAAGCTTTTTACTGCTTCATATAGGCGATATACTCAAGCCCCCATTTGCCCAAAGCCTCCGACACGGGACGGAACTTTTCTCCGATGTCGCTCAGATAATACTCCACCTTCGGCGGTATCTGAGAGTACTCCTTTCTTACGATGAGCCCCTCCTCCTCCAGCGTTTTGAGCTGGCGCGACAGGGTGGTATGGGTCATGCCCTCCGGCATTAGGCGGAGCATCTCGTTGAAGCGGACGGCGCCGTATTTGCAGAGCAGATGAAGGATGTACATTGACCATTTTCCCGTGAGCACCTTCTGGGAGGTGACGAAGGGGCATTTTCCGAAGAGATCCGGCTTTTTCGGCATGGCTTTGACTCCTTTCGGTATCGCGTTAGATACCGGTATCGTAAAATATCGTATTTACATTTGCTTTCCTATGATATATTTTAATATTGTGAGACAAAAAAGTCAATACGTCAATGTATCCGGCACACATACGAAAGGAGAAAAACCATGAAGGAAGTTTATGAGTTCTTAAAGAAGGCAGGCACATTCTATCTTGCAACGGTCGACGGCGACCAGCCCCGCGTTCGTCCCTTCGGCGCGGTAATTGAGTTCGAGGGAAAGCTTTATCTTATCACGGGCAAGAAAAAGGACGTGTACAAGCAGATAGAGAAGAACCCCAAGGTGGAGATAACGGCGATAGTCGAAGGCAAGTGGATGCGCATTGAAACGCAGCTTGTAAACGACGAGAACATCCCCGCAAGGGAGGCAATGCTTGAGGAATACAAGCCGTTAAAGGCCGTATACAGCCCCACGGACGGCAACATGGCCGTGCTTTACATGAAGGGCGGCAAGGCAACGCTTTCATCCGTGAAGGACGCGCCGGTAGTATACACTCTCTGAGTCAGAGCGATAGTAAAACGCCTGCGGACATTTCGTCCGCAGGCGTTTTTTATGTAACCGATTTTAAAAATGAGTTGCTTTTGAAACCCGCAGGACAAAACCGACCGTTGCGGCGGGCGCGCGTTTTCACTTAAAATTCAAATATAAGCAATAAAACGGCATTTTCGGGCACAGGGTATAAAAATTATTTTAAGGAGGCAAAAGATGAAAACTAATAAAAAATACTTTGCCATTATGCTTGTGGGCGCGCTCATGCTGGCGATGTGCCTTCCCGCGATGGCGGCGGTATACGACGACGTGCCGGACGGCGCGTGGTACAGCGCGGGCGCGGAGGGCCTTTTTGAGCGGGGCATAATGAACGGCACGGGCGGCGGACGGTTCTCGCCGGAGGACACCTTCACCCGCGCACAGCTTGCGGCGGTCATGTACCGCATGGCGGGCAGCCCCGAGGTTTCGGGCGAGGATGACTTCACCGATACGGAGGCGGGAGCATGGTACTCCGACGCCGTAGTATGGGCGGCGAAGAACGGCATTGTAAACGGCTACGGCGGCGGTCTGTTCGGCACGAACGACCCCGTAACGCAGGAGCAGCTTGCCGTTATGCTGTGGCGCGACGCGGGCTCGTACGACGCGGGCGGCGACACGGAGACGGGAGCGTCCGACTACGCCGTTAAGGCGGTGCGCTGGCTTTTTTCGGAGAAGCTTATAAACGAGGCGGCGCCCTCGTTTGAGCCGAGGGAAGCGGCAAAAAGGGCGCAGGTCGCGGACACGGTGTATCGCTATATTACGCTTAAGGAGCAGTACGCGGACGCGGTGAGCGGCGCGACGGCGAAGACCGAAGGTCAGGGTCAGAGCGGCACGGCCGGGGGAAAGATGCTTGTTGTATACTTCTCACGCGCGGGCGAGAACTACAACGTTGGCAGGATAACGGAGGGCAACACGGCGAAGCTTGCGAAGGAGATCGCGGCGCAGACGGGCGCGGACCTCTTTGAGATAGTGCCCGAGACCGCGTACCCCGAGGGCTACGACGATATGCTCGCCGCTGCCACGGACGAAAGAAAGAACAACGCGCGGCCGAAGATAAAGACGCATATAGACAACTTTGAAAGCTACGACACGGTATTCATAGGCTACCCCATCTGGTGGGGCGATCTTCCCATGATAATGCACACGTTCATGGAAAGCTATGACTTTACGGGAAAGACTGTCGTGCCCTTCAACACCCATGAGGGCAGCGGACAGGCGGGTACGCAGAGCGTAATTGAGGAGAAGCTTTCGGGCGCGAAGGTGCTTCGCGGCTTTGCAATGCAGGGCAGCGCGGCGCAGGCCTTAAAGTGCGACGGCACGAACGAAGCGGTAAAGACATGGCTTTCGGGGCTTGGCATAAACGAAAAGCCCGCGGCGGCGAACGCGTTTGACTTAAAGAAGGGGACAGTAAAATTGAACAGCGGATATGAAATGCCCATACTCGGGCTCGGCACCTTCGCTCTCTCCGACAGCGAAGCGGAGAACTCAACATACTGGGCGCTCAAGGCGGGGTTCAGGCTCATTGACACGGCGCGCATTTACGGAAACGAGGCCGCCGTGGGGCGCGGGCTTAAAAGAGCCATAGACGAGGGCATCGTCACCCGCGAGGAAGTGTTCATCACAACGAAGATGTGGACGTCGGACTTCCCGAACGGCGACGCGGCGATAGACGCATCTCTCGAAAGGCTGGACGTTGACTACATTGACCTTATGATACTCCACCACAGCCAGCCGTCAAACGACGTTGAGGCGTATAAGGCCATGGAGCGGGCCGTGGAGGCGGGCAAGCTTAAGTCCATCGGACTTTCGAATTATTACGAGCCGGACGACTTCGACAGGCTTGTAAGCGGGACTACGATAAAGCCCGCAGTGCTTCAGAACGAGACGCACCCCTATCACCAGAGCGGCGAAATGAAGGCGCATATAGCGCAGTACGGCACCGTTTTGGAAAGCTGGTTCCCCCTGGGCGGGCGCGGCAACACGCAGACTCTTTTCAATGACGAGACCGTAAAAAGCATTGCAGCGGCGCACGGCGTATCGTCTGCGCAGGTCATCATTCGCTGGCACCTTCAGGCGGGCAACATCTGCATACCCGGCTCATCGAACGAGCAGCATATAATCGAGGACTACGACGTATGGGACTTTGAGCTTACGGAGAGCGAGATGGCGCGCATGACCGCGCTTGAGAAGGACGCGTGCTTCGCTGATTATTAAAATAAGACGTT
>JAFOLN010000369.1 GCA_017419325.1 Clostridia bacterium | reverse complement strand
GCGAGAACGATTTCTTTAAGGATATGCTTTCAAAGAGCAAAAAGGCCATAGAGGACGCCGTATCGAAGCAGCTTTCAAGGCCGATGAAGGTGGAATTTACGGCGGGAAAGAAAAAGACCGCGCCGAGGCCGAAAAAAGCGGCCCCGCCCGAGCCGGACCCCCTTGACCTTATATCGGATTACGACGAAAACAGCAATGTAAGCTTTGACGACATATAAAAATAAACTTTAAAGGAGAGAATACTATGGCAAAAATGCCCAGAGGAGCAATGCCCAGAGGCGGTATGCCCAACATGAACAATATGATAAAGCAGGCACAGAAGATGCAGGCCGAGATGCAGAAGATACAGGACGAGTTCGAAACGAAGGAGTTCGAGGTGTCCTCGGGCGGCGGCGCCGTAAACGTAAAGATAAGCGGCAAGCTTGAGATACTTTCCCTCGACATAAAGCCCGACGTCGTTGACCCCGAGGATATCGACATGCTTTCCGACCTTATAACCGCGGCCGTAAACGAGGCCATAAGAAAGGCCACCTCCGAAAGGGAAGAAGCTCTTGGCAGAATAACGGGCGGCATGGGCGGCCTGTTTTAAGAGATGAGCTATTACATCGCGCCGGTGGCAAGGCTTATAGAGCAGTTCGAGCGTCTGCCCGGCATAGGTCATAAGAACGCGCAGAGGCTGGCGTTTCACGTCCTGCGCATGGACGAAAGCGAGGCCGAAGCGTTCGCGCAGGCCATACTTGACGCGCGAAAGAACGTGACCTACTGCCGCATATGTCAGAACATCTCGCAGACGGAGGTCTGCAGGCTCTGCGCCGATGAGTCGCGCGACAAAAAGACCATATGCGTGGTGGAGCAGCCGAAGGACGTGGCCGCCATCGAGCGCACCCACCGCTACCGCGGCAGCTATCATGTGCTCCACGGCGTAATCTCGCCCATTGACAACGTGGGCCCCGGCGACATACGCGCGCGCGAGCTCCTTTTGCGGCTGGGCGAGGACGACATATCCGAGGTCATAATGGCCACGAACCCCACCGTTGAGGGCGACGCCACGGCTATGTACCTTTCACGCCTCATAAAGCAGCTTGGCGTAAAGGTGACGCGCATAGCCTACGGCATTCCCGTGGGCGGCGACCTTGAATACGCCGACGACGTGACCCTCATGCGCGCGCTGGAGGGACGAAGGGAATTATAGAAGAAGACGCGGCAGGGCAGGACTTTGCCGCGTATTTTTTAAAGTCATCACGGAAAAATACGGACAGGCGGTGAAAAAATGCCTCTTTTGTTTGTACGAAACGATATAACGAAAATGAAATGCGACGCCATAGTAAACGCCGTTGACAACGACATGAAGCCCGACGGCGGCGCGGACGCGGCCATACATAAGGCGGCGGGGCCACAGCTTTTCGAGGAATGCATGCGCCTCGGCGGCTGCGCCACGGGCATGGCGAAGATAACGAAGGGCTTCGGCCTGCCCGCAAAGCATGTCATTCATACGGCGGGCCCCCGCTGGCAGGGGGGACACGCGGGAGAAGCGGACGCCCTTTCGTCCTGCTACCGTGAATCCTTAAAGCTTGCCAAAGAGAACGGGTGCCAAAGCATAGCGTTTCCGCTTATATCGAGCGGCAGGTTCGGCTATCCTAAAGAGCAGGCGCTTAAAACGGCGGAGGAAGCCATACGCGCCTTTTTGTCGGAGCACGAAATGACCGTGTATATCGTGTTCTACGACAAAGAGAGCTTCGCCATCGGAAAGAGCCTTAAATACGATATAAAGGAATATATAGAGGAGTGCCGCGTGCGCGCGGGATACGAAAAGCGAAGGCGCGTAAAAAAGCCCCGCTTCCCCATAGCCGGCGCGGCGAAGCCTGCAGACGCGGTTTTCGGCTCCCTTGAGGCGGAAATGCCCGTAATGGCCGACAAAAGCCTCATTGATGAGCTTGACACGATAGACGAGAGCTTTTCGCAGATGCTCCTTCGCAAGATAACCGAAAAGGGCATGAGCGACCCGGAGTGCTATCAGCGGGCGAATATCGACAGAAAGCTTTTTTCAAAGATAAGAAACGACGTAAATTACAGACCGAAGAAAACGACGGTCATAGCCTTTGCCGTGGCGCTGGAGCTATCGCTTGACGAAACGAAGGAAATGCTCATGAAGGCGGGCTTCGCCCTTTCACACAGCAATAAATTCGATATTATCATAGAGTATTTCATAAGCCGCGGCAGATATGACCTGTTTGAGATAAACGAGGCGCTGTTCGAGTTCGACCAGGTGCTCCTCGGCGCGTGATAAGGATTTTTGACACGGCGTTTAAGTAAGGAAGGATAAAAAATGCTGGATTATGAGAGCGACCATTACTGCCCGGCATATAAGCGCGTCATAGACATTGACCTTTGTTACGATTCTTTGATGGGTCTTAGCAAGAGCGTAAAGATATCATCTGTGAAGGAATTGTCGGGAATAAAGGATATCGAAGAAGCGCGAAGGGTGTGTGCGGAATGCCCTTACAGTGATCTCGGCGCCGGAATGGATGATTGGGAAATAGCCCCCGACCTGTTATGAACCGCCCTGCGGTGCGTTTTTTCACGCCGCGAATTTGTCGCACGGCAGGCGACCATCGGTATACGCTCACGGGATATAATGTGGCTGTAAGTTAAAAACACAGCCGCATTATTTTTTATGGGAGGTAATACAGATGAAAAACAACGAAAACGCAGTAAACAACATAACGGAGCTCGTATTCATTCTCGACCGCAGCGGCTCCATGTCGGGGCTTGAGGACGACACGGTGGGCGGCTTCAATTCGTTCATCGAAAAGCAGAAGGCCGAGGAGGGCGAGTGCCTTGTATCGACGGTGCTTTTCAGCAGCGAAAGCGAGGTCATATACGACCGGGTGAAGCTGTCCGAAATAAGAAAAATGACGCGCCGCGACTATGTGCCGTGCGGCTGCACGGCGCTTATCGACGCCATAGGCGGGGCGGTGCGCCACATCGCGAACATC
The DNA here is from genome assembly GCA_017419325.1 of Clostridia bacterium. Lineage (GTDB taxonomy): Bacteria > Bacillota > Clostridia > Oscillospirales > RGIG577 > RGIG577. The sequence continues at coordinate 737 of JAFOLN010000369.1, read as the reverse complement.
CATAAATACGCCCGCCCCGAGGACGTGCCCGCGCACACCGTATTTATAATCACCACCGACGGCATGGAGAACGCAAGCCGCATCTATTCGAGCAATGAGGTTAAGCGCATGATTGAGCAAAAAAAGGAGGAGGCGGGCTGGGAGTTCCTCTTCATCGGCGCGAATATCGACTCCGTGGAAACGGCGGGCCGCTTCGGCATATCCGCGGACCGAGCCGTAAACTACCGCGCAGATAAAAAGGGCACGAAGGTCGTATTCGAGACGCTTTCCAGAGCGGTGGGCGCGGTAAGATGCGAAAAGACGCTTTCAGAAGATTGGGGCGAGGCCATAGAAAAGGATCTCGCGGAAAGAGAATAAAAAGCCATATACTTTCTGATTGGTAAGTACTTGACTTAGCACTATATGCATGATATTTTAAAAGCGTAAAAACCGTTTCGGAAATATTAAAAAAGGGGTGCGAAATATGTCAGGTTTATTCTCTGAGATTACTATCAAGAAGACAAAGCTTAAGAACAGGATAGTCTTTCCGGCAATGCTTGTGTGCGATATAGACACTCCCGGGGGATTTGTGACCGAGTCTCACCTTAAGCATTATCAGTGGCTCTGCGACAGGGGCGTTGCCATGATAGTTGCGGGCGCGTCGTATGTAAGCGAGAACGGCAAGATGACTCCCGTGTCGCAGCTTGGCGTGTCCTCCGACGAGCATATACCGGGGCTTAAAAAGATACCCGAGGTAT
>JAFOLN010000368.1 GCA_017419325.1 Clostridia bacterium | reverse complement strand
GTATTCGACGCGGAGCTTAAGCCCACCCATATAAAGAACCTTTCGGACGAGCTTGGGGTCATGGTCATAGACAAAAGCGCCCTCATACTCGACATATTCGCACTTCACGCCACCACCCGCGAGGGAAAGATAGGCGTGGAGCTGGCTCAGCTTAAGTATCAGCTCCCGCGCCTTCTCGGCATGGGACGCGACCTGTCCCGCCTCGGCGGCGGCATAGGCACCCGCGGCCCCGGCGAGACGAAGCTTGAGACCGACCGCCGCCATATCCGAGCGCGCATTGAGATGCTTGAGCGGGAGCTTAAGGACATAGAGCGCACACGCGGCGTTCAAAGAAAGGCGCGAAACAAGAGCACCGTGCCTAAGATAGCCATAATAGGGTACACGAACGCGGGGAAATCGACGCTTCTTAATTTTCTCACCGACGCGGGAGTGCTTGCGGAGGACAAGCTTTTCGCAACGCTTTCCACAACGACGAGGCGGCTTACGATATCCGACACCTGCGAGGCGCTCATAACCGACACGGTGGGCTTTATAAACGACCTTCCGCGCCATCTTTTCGAGGCCTTCGCCTCCACCTTTGACGAGCTTCGCTGGGCGGATCTCTTCTGGCATGTGGTGGACGTGTCGGACGAAGCGCATAAGGAGCAGATGAAGGCCGTAAAAGAGCTTATAGCCCGAATGGACGCCGAGGCCACCGACTGCATAACGGTATACAACAAATGCGACATGTGCGCAGACAATCGGCTGGACTTTTCGCCCGACGCCGTATATATTTCGGCAAAAACGGGCGAGGGCACGGACGAGCTTCTTATGCTTACGGAAAAGAAGCTTCAGAGCAGGAAAAAGCAGGCGAGCCTTCTCATCCCCTACGATAAAGGAGGCCTTATAAGCCTGCTTCACGAAACGTCGAAGGTGCTCTCTGAGGAATACAGGGAGAAGGGCGTTTACATAAGGGCGATAGTGGACGCTGAGGTTTACGGCAGGGTAAGAAGTTACGAGGTGGCGGACGATGGAATATAAAACGGTAAAAAGCGAGGCCACGGGCGAGTTTATTGAAAAGCGTTCGCGCTTTCTATGCCATGTAAAGCCCGTTACGACGCCCGAGGAGGCCATAGGCTTCATAAACGAAAAAAAGTCGAAATACTGGGACGCCACGCATAACGTATACGCGTATATACTGCGGGAGGGCGGCATAATGCGCTACTCCGACGACGGTGAGCCCCAGGGCACGGCGGGGCAGCCCGCCCTTGAGGTATTAAGACGCGAGGAGCTTTACGACCTTGCGGTCGTTATAACGCGCTACTTCGGCGGCATTATGCTGGGCGCGGGCGGCCTTGTGCGCGCCTACGCGAGAGGCGCGAAGGAAGCCGTGGAGGCAGGCGGCGTTGCGCTTATGTGCCTTTGCTCCGACTTTGAGCTTACCGTTGAATACGCGCAGTATGAGCAGACGAAGAAGCTTCTTGAGACCCTCGGCGCGGTCATAGAAGACACGCAGTACACCGAGAGGGTGACAATAAGTTTTTATATAAAGAAAAGCGATGAGGATAAGCTTTTGGACGCGCTTACCGAGCTTTTAAGCGGGCAGGCGGCGCCGAAGGCCATGGGAGAAAGATTTATGCCTATCTGAGGAGGCGGCCTTATGACTATAAAGGACAGGATAGAGCTTCTGGAGGAAGAAAATCTGTCGCCCTATGCGGCGAAGAGCAAAAACGCGACGAGGAGCGCGCCCGACACGCCGAACGACATGCGCGGCGAGTTCCAGCGCGACCGCGACAGGATAATACACTCGAAGGCATTTCGCCGCCTTATGCATAAAACGCAGGTATTCATTTCCCCGCAGGCGGATCACTACCGCACGAGGCTTACGCATACCTTCGAGGTGATGCAGATTGCCCGCTCCATAGCGCGGGCGCTTATGCTGAACGAAGACTTAACGGAGGCCATATCGCTCGGCCACGACTTGGGGCACACGCCCTTCGGACACGCGGGCGAGCGCGCGCTTTCTGAGTTATTTAAGGCCGAGGGCGGCTTCGACCACGCCTGTCAGAGCGTGAGAGTCGTGCGCTTTCTTGAAAAGGACGGGCGCGGGCTCAATCTTACCGACGAGGTATGCGACGGCATACTGAATCATTCCACGGGGAAGCGCGCCCGCACCCTTGAGGGGCGCATTGTGAACCTCGCGGACAAGATTGCATATATAAATCACGACATAGACGACGCCATAAGCGCGGGTCTTCTTTCTTCCGACGCGCTCCCCGGGGAGCTTACCGCCATATTCGGCGACACAGGGCGAAAGCGCATCGACACGATGATAAGAAGCGTCGTTGAATACAGCCGGGGAAAGGACGACGTAAAAATGGAGCCGGGGGCCCTTAAGGCCATGTATGAGCTAAGAAAATTCTTATTCGCGAGCGTCTACAACAACCCGAAGGTCAAAGGCGAGGAGCCGAAGGTGCATTCGCTTATAAACCGGCTTTTTGACTACTTTACGGAACACCCCGACAGGCTGCCCCGCGATTATTCTTTCGTAACGGAGCGGGACGGCGTTCGCGCCTCGGTGCGCGATTATATCGCGGGCATGACGGACAGATACGCGCTTGAAATGTACAAGTCGCTGTTTCTGCCGAAATCATTTACAATGAAGGGAAACGAATAACTGCAGCCGTTTCTTGACGGGAGGTGAACGGCTTGGAAATAATAGGACGCGAAACGCTGGCCGACATACGCGCGTCATGCGATATCGCGGACATAGTGTCGCAGTATGTGCAGCTCACAAGAAGCGGAAGCGGCTATTTGAAGGGACTCTGCCCCTTCCATTCGGAAAAGACGCCGTCGTTTACCGTGACCCCCTCAAAGGGCATATACAAGTGCTTCGGCTGCGGCGAAAGCGGCGATGTTATAACATTTATAATGAAAATAGAGGGGCTTGAGTTCGTCGAGGCCGTGAAATATCTTGCGGCGAAGGCGAATATTGAGCTTAAGATGAGCCGCGAGGGCGAACAGCTCTTAAAGCAGCGGCGCGCGCTCTATGAGCTTAACCGCGACGCGGCAAGGTACTATAATTCGGTGCTCACGGCCGACGACAAAAACGACGGCATAGCGTACCTAAGAAAGCGCGGTCTTTCCGACAGGCTCATAAGGACTTACGGGCTCGGATTTTCAAAAAACATCTGGGACGGGGCTACAAGGCACCTTCTCGGGCTTGGCTACCATCCGTCTCAGCTTGTGGAGCTGGGGCTGTCTGTCAAAAACAAGTCGGGCGGCCTTTACGACAGGTTCAGAAACCGCGTCATGTTCCCCATACTCGACATTTCGGGAAACGTCATAGGATTCGGCGGGCGCACCGTATCGGGGGAGGGCGCGAAGTATCTGAACTCGCCCGAAAGCCCCATATTCAAAAAGAGCGAAAATCTCTTTTCGCT
>JAFOLN010000003.1 GCA_017419325.1 Clostridia bacterium | reverse complement strand
CCATTTTGAAGGGATAGTCGGGACGTTCTCCGTACCGCTCGAAGATAAGCTGCGCTATCCTGTTCGACTGCTCATATATGAACGGCTCCCTTATGAAGCATTCCCCTGCTATCCTTTCAAGCACCGCGGTGTAGGCCTCCCGCACTTCGCCCACGAACGGCCCCGTGTGGAGCATGGTGTGTACCGGGAGGTACTCCTCCCCCGAGGCGCAGTCGAACACCTTGCCGGAAACCGCTCCGTCATCGCCCACAAAGACCTCGGCGCGAAAATCGCCGTCCATGAACGTTTCGCTGTATGTATAGCCGCCGCTTACATGCTTAAATCCGAATTTTTCAAGCTTTTGAAAATCGGCAGTACTCTTTTTAAAGACTTCGCTTTCAATGCTCATGCTCTGTGCCCTCCTTCCTTTCAATGTCGGCGATAAGGCCGTCTATATCACGCCGCGCGGCCTCAAGTATGGCATCTTCATCCGCGCCGACTATATCAAGCCCTTCGGCGCAGATGAGCCTTGTGTCCTCTATGCCGAAATACGCGCCGCAAAGCGCCTTTATGTAGCCGTAGCCGAAATCGTAAGGAAGGCCGCGTCCGCCCGCCGTTGTGACATATATGAGCCGTTTTGCGCGGCACAGTCCCCGCGGAAATCCGTCGTCCGTGTAGTCAAATGTTACGCCGGGGACGCATATGTTCTCTATATACGTTTTAAGCTGCGACGGGAACGACAAATCCCAATACGGTGCGGCTATGATTATTTCATCGGCACGGGAAAACTCGGCGGCGAACTTCAGCAGTTCATTCTCCGTGTCGCTCTTTCTTAACGCCTCTTCCCTCTCATTCAGGCGCCCTTCGTCCATCACAGTCATGCGTTCGCTTATTAACGCGGTCTCTTTGACCTTATGTCCGCGCCGTTCGATATAATACGCCGCAAGGCGCGCGGTGCGCGAGTTTACTCTTACGCAGGCGTTTATATACAGTATATTCATGGCATTATCACGTCCCGAAAAGTATTTATATATATTGTACCATATATAAAAGGGAACGGCGAAAATAAATTGCCGTTCCCGAATATTCGTATTCAAATTTACTCCTGCGAAAGCAGTATGCGGTCGTTGTCAAGAATGTGACCCTTGACCTGCCTGTACTTGTCAAGAAGACCCTCCACCGTAAGGTTGTCCCTTTCGGGCCCCGAGAGGTCAAGCACAATGTTTCCGTCGTCCATCATAAGAGTCCTGTTGCCCAAATGGAGCGCGGAGGCGATGTTGTGGGTTATCATAAGAGTTGTGATGTGCTTTTCCTTGACGACTTCCTTCGTTATTTCAAGCACCTTCTCCGCCGTCAGCGGGTCGAGCGCCGCCGTATGCTCGTCAAGAAGCAGTATCTTCGGCGTTACGATGACCGCCATCATAAGCGTTACGGCCTGCCTCTGACCGCCGGACAAAAGCCCCATGCTCGTCTTCATGCGGTCCTCAAGCCCCATGTTCAAACGGGAAAGCGTCTCTCTGAAAAGCTCTCTGTCCTTTTTTGAGATTGCGGGTCTTAAAAACCCTTTTTTACTTGAGGAATAAGCTATGGCCAGGTTCTGCTCTATCGTAAGGCTGGGCGCGGTACCCATAAGCGGGTTCTGAAATATGCGTCCCACAACGCGTGCGCGGTACGTCTCGGGCTTGAAGGTCATGTCCTCGCCGTCTATATATATCTCGCCCTCGTCGCTAATGAAAACTCCTGCGATGGCGTTGAACAGCGTTGTTTTGCCTGCGCCGTTCGAGCCTATTATCGTTGCAAAATCATCGGGACGAAGCTCAAGCGAAAGGCCCTTCAAGGCCGCCTTTTCGTTTACTGTGCCGCGTTCAAAGGTTTTGTAAAGATTATTGATTTTTAACACTTTTCTTCACTCTCCTTGCCTTACTGTTGCTTGCGGCTATGGAATCGCGTATCGGCTTTATGCTCAGCGCTATAACTATTATTATAACCGAGATAAGCTTTAAGAAATACGTCGGGAACAGGTTCGTCTTTATTGCCACGGCAATGATTATGCGGTATACAACGCTGCCGACGATGGCCGATACAAAGCCGATGCGTATATTTTTCCTTACGCATATAGTTTCGCCTATAATTACCGAGGCAAAGCCCACGACTATCGTGCCGCTGCCCGCCGTAACGTCGGCGTAGCCCATGTACTGCGTATACATGGCGCCGGAAAGCGAAACGCAGGCGTTTGCGATGGCAAGCGCAATCCACTTCATCTTATCCGTGGAGATGGACGTGGCGCGCACCATGTCCTCATTGTCGCCCGTGGCGCAGATGCTCAGTCCCGTAGGCGTTGAGAAGAAAAACTCCACCAGCATGACGACTATCGCGCATATAACGACTGCGACCGTAATTATCGAAGTGTGCTTCGTAAGCATCGTCGCCGTCTGGAACATTGAAAACAATGTATCGGAGCCGAGTATTGAAATATTGGGACTGCCGTTGTTCATAATAAGCAGGTTAATAGAATACAATCCCGACATCGTCATAATACCCGCGAGTATCGGGGCAATCTTACACTTTGTCTGAAAGAACGCCGTTACGGATCCCGCCGCGGCTCCCGCAAGCAGCGCGACCACCATCGCAAGGAACGGATGTCCCGCGTTCGTTATCATCGCGCATACCGCCATACCCAGCGTGATACTGCCGTCTACGGTCAGATCGGGTATTTTAAGTATTCTGAATGTGATATATACGCCCAGCACCATAAGCCCGTATACCAGACCGAGCTCGATCGCACCCAGCAGCTGATTTATCATGCGTGTTCCTCTTTCCTGTTTCGGTTAATTAAAAGCGCAAAATGAGATTATCTGAAAAATGAGGCTGATTCTTCAATAAACAAGCGAAAATGGCGCATTATGCGCCATTTTCGCCGTTAGCCCTTATAGATTTTTATGCTGTCCGCGCATTTTAGACAGCTATATGTTCCTTCTGATGCTTATCAGTGAGTCGTTACGTACGTTGCAGCCTCTGCGTAGGAATCCGGCAGAGTGATGCCGAGAGCGTTCATAACGTCCTCGTTTATAACGAGCGTGAAGTCGCTGTACTGACGGCAGGGCATGCTCTCAAGCGGAGTGCCGTTGTACCATTCGATAACCATTTCAGCGGTCATCTCACCAACGGTGCCATAGTCAACGCCGTAGGAGCAGAAAGCGCCGCCGGTGGTCATTGCGTCAGCCGCACCGTAAACGGGGATGCCTGCTTCGGTGAGCGCCTGACCGAGCTGATTGAAGTTGGAAGCTATGATGGAGTCGAGCGTTACGTAAACGTAAGCGGTCTCGTCCGCGTTTATGGACTGAGCCTGCGTTACAGCGTCGGTAACATCGGCGTAGCCTACTACCTCATACGGGAAGCCCTTTTCCTCGCAGTATGCCTTTGCTGCGTTCATGGTGCATTCCGCGTTGTTCTGAGAGGTATTGTACATTATAACTATCTTCTTGCCTTCCTCAATAGGAGTGAGGGCGTTTGCGGTCTCTATAATAAGATCAGCGGGGATGGTGTTGGAAGTACCGGTTGCAAGGATAGCCGGGTCAACGGTGTTGAGATCGGGCATGATCTTCGAATATACGGGGTCAACGACCGACATGAAGATTATCGGAGTCTCGCCGCCGCAGATGCTTACAGCCGCCTGGGTGGGAGGAGTGAGCATAGGAACAACAACGTCATATTCTTTGTCAACAAATCCCTGGATTATCGTGCTCATGGTGCCGGTATCGCCGGATGCGCTCTGGAAATCCACAACTATCTTGTCGGAAAGACCTGCGTCATCGATGGTCTTTAAGAAGGAGTCGTGCATCTGCTGTGCATCAGCCATATCTACAAGCTGTACGAAGCCTACGTTTATAACGTCCTTCGTATTAACGGTGCCAACTGCCTCTGCAGTGGTCTCGCTCGACGTATCGGGCTCGGCGTCTTCAGCAGGCTTGCTGTTCGATGAGGAACAAGCTGCCAAACCGAATGCCATTGCCAGAACACAGAGCAATGCAATAAGTTTTTTCATTGTTTACCTCCAAATTTTTTTCTTTTTTATTATGCAATGCATAATATTTATTGTTGCATTTTTTTACATAAAAGTCAAGGCTATTTTTAACGATTTATTGATGTATAATTGAATTATAAATAACAAAACGGAGGCGTAAAAAATGAAAAAGAACATTTACAGCGAGCTTGCGCCGGTACATATGTCGCCGGAGGTAAGCCGTAAGCTGATAGCATATCAGGCCGGCGAAAACGGCTATACCATAAACTATATGCATGCCGAAAAAGGCGCGTCCGCCCCGCCCCATGCCCATCCTCACCTGCAGGCTGTCTATATTCTAAGCGGCAGCGGTATTTTCTTCTGCGGCGGCGAGGAGATACCGATGGAAAGCGGAGACATTCTCCAGATCGGCCCGAACGTCCCCCATACATGGAAAGAGGTATTTGAGGAAACGAAGTGGCTCGAATTCTTCACCCCCGAACGCGAGGACTTTAAACCGGAGTAATATTTATGCATCCGAATATACGCAGCGTCATAAGCGCTTAAATGATTATCCCCCGGCATGACCGGGGGATTTTTCGTTATATTTAGGAAAAGTGGCCTTCGCTTTTTATAGTACGGCGAAAAGCATATTCAATGTTATAAGACCCCAATTAAAATTTTCCGGCTCTTAAAACATAAGACTTATACGCTCATTT